>NZ_SOGW01000130.1:0-35999 GCF_004403075.1 Cryobacterium sp. TMT2-10
ACCATCAGCATCGAGGAAGGCCCGCTTCTATGTGCGGAAGCGACCCGGAGTGGGGAATTTCAGTGAGCAGAACTGGGGAATTTCAGTGAGCGCCGTCAATCGGTCATATCGCCCAACAAGTTACCTGTCATAAGACCCGCGAATTGGTAACCTCGGTTCATGATCAATACATCAACCGGGGATGGTTCTCGTTCTGGTGCTGATCGCGCGGCACACGAACGCTCCGTGGGTCTGAGCATTGCTGAGATCGCAGCGATGCTGCAGGCGCAGCTGGGCCAGGTGCTGCTGGGCGTGATCGTGGGTAAGAATCCCCGGACGCTGGCTCGCTGGGCACACGCAACGGTGCGGCCGCCGCAGGCGAGTGAAAAGCTCCTCAGAGACACATTTCAGGTGCTCGAGATTCTCTGTTCGGTTCATTCGCCTGACGTTGTCAGGGCGTGGTTCATGGGCATGAACCCGGAACTGAGCGATGCTTCGCCGGCCGAAGCGCTCTCGGAGGGACGCTCCCGAGAGGTCATGGCCGCGGCGCGGTCCTACGTAGCCGCGGCCTAGGTGTACTGAGTCATGACGTTGGTGGCACTCGGCTGATGGGTGTTCCTCCGGTGCCACCGTGGATTCGTTCGGTGTTGCAGTAGTTGAGCCAGGGTGCACGAGCTGCGGCCCTGATTGGGCAGGTCCACTGGGCCACGAGCGGGCAATTCTGCAGGGCGCCTACGGCAGTGTCATTGTAAGTCTCGTCAGTCCCCATATGATGCCCTTACGGGTGTGGCACGACCGTCTAACCCTCCTGACTAGAAGGTAAGACTGATGCGCCCACTTTTCTTCGGCCTGGTGACGGCCGTACTCGCTCTATCGCTGACTGCATGCTCCAGCAGTACGGTCGCTGATGATGGCTCTGTTGCAACTGCGCCTGCCCAATCAACTGAAGGCATGGACCAATCACCATCAAAAGATCAGGCGTCAGAGGAAGTCGTAGCACCTGAAATGCCGGCTGCTATCTCACGACTTGATGGAGTCAGTTTTGAAGACTTTGCAAAGACCCCAAGAGACGACCAATTGACTTACGCTAATCATCTTGAAGGTACTGAGTACGCCAATGCTTACGAAGACATTTACGGAACAGACGAATGGTACACGAACCTGACTCCAGCTTCAGCTGACAACTCTGACCGTGAAATACTCGACAACCTCAATCACACTATTCAAATCGCACAGATGACACCCAAAGATCACACATTTACAGGTGAAGACGGTGGAGAATATTCCCAATTGTATGACCCAACTCAAGGTAAAAAAGTACTGAGTGGAGCATTTACTGAGAACAAACCTGAAGTTGGTTACCCTGGGTTTATTCAAGAAGGCCTCGACATGCGAGGCGATGGTATTTTTGCAGCAGCAAACGTGGTGGCACCGCAATTTACAATTGAAGACCCTAACTTCACCGGTTCGAATTTTGAATGTATGGATGAAGTAACTCAAACGAACGAAGTGTGTCGCTCTTTCGACATTATAGAAACGAGCAAAACCGGTTCACTTCGCGTAATTTTGACCCCTTTCAAAGATGCTGTAACTGGAGCACAAGAATTTAGGTGGCTTGCAGTTGACCGGTAAATGGCAATTTTGTGCGATTGAGGCATAACTAACCTCTAAGGCGATGATGAGGTTGCCGAGCCGGACATCACAAAGGACATTCGTCGATCTCTTATAAATGGGCGGTGATATCGCTTGGCTTCACGAATGCCCGGCCTGCCACCGGCTGCCTACCTCTTATTGCGTGGCCGAACTGCGGAGTACGAAAAAGCCCCGGCATGTATCGCCTGGGGCAGACGAGTATGAGTACCGGGGCCAATCGTTGGAGCGGGGGGGGGACTCCGATTGGTAACGGTACTCGCGGTTCGCCTGCGGATGATTTCGCCGCGCCTAGTGAGGGCAAGTTCGTGGCCCTGTCGCGGGTGCCGTACCGGTCAGCTTGGGCGGACCCACTGTTGTTGTGATGGGTCCCAAGCGCCGTCCTCGATTTCGGCGCTAAGGGCTGGCCGCAGCATCGCGTTGACCAGGGAGAGCGCAGCTTCATGGTCGAGGACGTCGCTCAAGACAGGAACGGTCTTGGCAACTTTGCGGTATCCGTCGGTCATGGAGCGTGGCACGTGGAGCGTGGTGAACGGCGGCAGGCCACGTTGGTGCGCTTCGGTGTGGACGCTGATGCGGAGTTGGCGTGCATCGATTCGCATTGTTTTTGTGAGGATGGCCAGATCGACGAGATCTTTCGTTCGGGTGGAGGCCTGGCCGCGGGAGGTCGATAGGGTCGCGCACACCTTGTCGGCGATCTGGTCTTCGACCGCGATGGCCTGGTAGGCCGCGGCCGGTCCCAGGCGCGACATGTCGAGCCGGAATGCTGGAGTAAGGATGTCCAGGGGTGCGGCAGGGGGTGCGCGTGTGGATGGCCAGGTCGACCCTGAGGGGGTTCCGGGTGCCGGCGCCTCGAACGGTGACGCTGAATGTGATGGACGCGGCGTGGAGCTCGGGCTGATTGGGGCCGCCGGTGTCGCGGTGGCTGACATAGCGGAACTCGAAATGATCGCCCAGGTCGATGCTCGCGGCTGAGGCGAGTTGGGCGATGGCGGCGTCGATACTCATCTCCGCCGTCTCGAGGTCCACATCGGTCGTGCTCCGAGATTGGGGAAGCCGAGCAAGCATGCTCGTTCCTCCTTTCAGCGCGAAGGGACAATCGTCCAGAGAGAACACCCGGCAGAGAAAGCGATCGAAGACGGCCAGTTCGATGAGGCTCTGGACGGAAGAACCGACGCCGCTTCGGTGCGCCGCTCGGGCCTTCTCCGTGATCGCGGAAAGCACCGCACGCCCATCTGGGTACGGGTCGCTAACGATCATTATTCTCCCGCCGTCCTGCTGAACTCTTCTGTGGTGCCGGTTGTCGGAATCGACGAGTGCCCGGTTCGGGCTGGGAAGGCGATCGCGGGAATGGTGATGTTCGGCAGCGATGCCGATATCTGCGCTGCGACGGATTGCGTGATGTGGTCTATCTGTTCACGCTGGCGCTGAAGTAATGGGGCGAGCACGGTGTCCGTGATTTCGGACACGAGGCGACTCTGCTCCACGAGTACCGGTGCGAGCATCCGCTCGATGTGTTCGCCCAGCTCGACACTCCCCGCCAGCTGAGGCTGTAGGCCGGCGACGATGGTCCTCAGCTGCTCCCCCACTGCCTGGCTGACGATTCCCTCGAGGGCAGCGCCAATAGCCGGCCGCCGCACGAGCGCACGCGCTGCGGCGATATCGTCGATCCCCGCGCTCCGGCGGAGTTGTTCCAGCAGAGCTGGGCCATCGCCTCGAGGGTGGCCGTATCGTGCGGCGAACGGGGTCAGCAGAAGGCCGAGGTGTTCAAGATCGACCGCTCGCTCTCCCCGGGTCGCGTCGGCCAGCACGTCGCCGACCAGGGACAGGTCGCCGATCTCGTCGACCAGGTCGGCGACCGTTCGTTCGATGCTCGTCACCGGGAGCCCCCCGACAACCACAACGTCGCGGGAATCCAGCTGGCGCCGGCTGTAGACAATGTCGGTTCGCTGCGTTTGGCGTCGCTCGCTGGTGATCAGACGGTACGGGACTGGATGGATATCGCCGCACTCATGAACAGCTGCCGCGGCCGCCCCACCCACCACAACTCGCGGGGTACCCACCCGCTCCCACGCCAGCACCATGGGTTCAGTCGACATCCAGGCAGCGCGCAGATCATCCAGAGGAGCGACCGGCACTCCCCCGAGCCGGTACACGCCGTGGGCAAGGCGCTCGAGACGCCCATCTCGTTCCCGATGCGAAAGATTGGCGCGACTCACACTCCGCGCCCGCGCCTGAGCCGTAGTGAACAGACCCCACTGACCGGCAGCCAGTTCCTCAAGAATCGGTTCAACAACAACGCTCATACTTCGAAAGTATAGATTGTGTATGCTTTTCAAGCAATAGGTGCGTTTAATGCTCTTCAGGCGTTCAGTTTTCTAGGGAACGAATCACTTGGGCGCTCTCAGTACCTTCGCAACGCAGGGCCCTCGCATACGTCGATGCATGAGTGATGCACCCCGGCCTGGCCTGTTGCTGCGTAAGCAACGGTTCAGAGAGTCGGCACCTGCCGATATGGTGACGATAGTGCGTTCTCGCTGTATACAAGGAGACAAAGTGGCAGCCCGTGATGTGAGGCCGAGCCGCGATGGCGACCAATTCCACTACTTTTGGGCGGCCCAACGCGCACTTGAAATGCTGCTGCCTCAGTCGGATATGGCCGCAATCACAGTCGAGGGGACCGTTGAGTCTGAGCAGATCGACAACGATTCCGTAGACGTAATCGACCTAGCGGAGTATCGGGGCTCTGAGTTCCTTGCGAACTGTACCGCTGTCACATATCGACAGCTGAAGCACTCGACCCTCCGAGTCGAAAAAGACTGGACGCCATCGGAACTGAAATCCACGCTGTCCGGCTTTGCAGGATATTACAAGAGACTGCGTGAAGAATTCCCAGCCCTTCCGTTCGATCTGCAATTTCAATTCGTATCTAATCGACGGGTTGGCTCGAACACACTGCAGGCAATGCAGACAATTCGCGATCGTGGTGCGGACACCAAAGCCAGTATCAAGCTGCGGGGTTTCGCGAACCTGCCCGCAGAGTGGACCGGTGATTTCTTCGATCGCTTATCAATTGATGACCGCGCCCCCTCGCTTCTCCCGCTCATTGAGCAGGTCGAATCATCAGTGACTCAGTTTCTACCCGGAACTAACTCGGATAGCGTGCTGCGTTTGAAGGAAGCCGTGGGGCGGCGAGCAACGTCGTTGGATCGCAGCCCGATCAGACGCATGGATGTGTTCGCGGTGTTGGGCGCGACCGAGGATGAGGTCCTTCCCGCGCCCCCTCGCTTTCCCGAACCAAAGAGAGTCATCGAGCGGGAAGAGAGCGCTCGCATCGTTGCGGAAATCAGCGCGGTCTCAGTCCCCGTAGTTCTTCATGCCAGCGGTGGAACCGGAAAGTCCATATTTACCCGCGGCCTGAGTCGATTGGTTGATCCGAGGGACGTGGTCGTTGCCTACGACTGCTTCGGTGGAGGCGGCTACCGTCAGCGAAGTGAGCCCAGGCACGAGGCTCGACAGGGGCTAGTACAGCTGGCCAATGAGATGTCGGCGCACGGCCTATGCCTCCCTCTGGTACCAAACTCCACAGCATCAGATTCGCAGTTCATGGCCGCGTTCATGAAGCGGATCAAGGGGGCTTCCCCACTCCTGCAGGAACGCGGCAGCAAACTCTGGATCGTCATCGATGCGGCGGACAACGCGATAATGGCTGCTCGTGAGTTCGGTCAGCGGGCGTTCGTCCTCGATCTCGTTCGCGAACTATTTCCCCATGAGGTCCGACTAGTTTTCCTTTGCCGAACGGAGCGGGTCGGCTTACTTGAGCTCCCAAGCAGGGTGAAGAGGATTCCACTCACTAGTTTCACTTTCGGTGAATCGGGAGAGCACCTCAGAAGCTACTTTCCAAGTGCGACAGCATCGGATATTGATGAATTTCACACGATGACTGCCGGTAACCCTCGCGTGCAATCAACTCTGATGGATCAGTCCGCAACCCTGAGCGAATGCCTTCTTCGTTTAGGTGGCCGGCATCCGAATACTGACGAGGCGTTGGATGCACTTTTCGACGCCCAGCTCGGAGACATGCGTGATGCGCTCGGAGTGGAATCGGTTGCGATGGATCGGGTCTGCCACGTGCTTTCGGTCCTACGACCTCGATTGCCGATCGTCGCAATTGCTCGACTCGCGAGTGTTGAGCCAGAGTTCGTGATGAGCTTCGCAAGTGACTTTGGGCCAGGCATCGCAGTTAGCGCGCAGTCCTTGCAGTTTCGCGATGAGCCCACAGAGACATACTTCCGGAAGAACCTGAAGCCCAGCGCGGACAAATTAGACCATCTCGTCGCTCAGCTCTCCACTCTCGCTGCCGAGAGCACCTACGCTGCCGCATCATTGCCGCAACTGCTGTGGGAGACGAATCGACTGGATGCACTAATTGAACTTGCCCTGAGCAGCGAGTCGCTTCCCCTCGGACATCACGTGCAAGCGCAAGAGATAGATCAGATACGCACAGAGTTCGCGCTTTTTGCAGCCCTGCGCAGCGGCCGTTTCGCCGATACTGGCCGCTTGGCTTTCCGCCTCGGAACCGTGACTGGCGGTCAGACTCGCCGAAACAAACTGCTCGCACTCAACGCAGATTTGGCGGGAGAGTTCCTTGGGAGGGAGATCATCGAAGATCTCTTTGCTTCTCGCGCACTGGACGGCGGGCATCCGGGATTCGGAGCGAGCCACGAAGGTGTGATGCTCAGCATGCTCAAGGACACAGGGGCGGCCAGGAGCAGACTGCGATCAGCGGCGAATTGGATGTCATCGTGGAGTCGCCTTCCAAGTAACCTCAGGACGCAACGAAGCGTGACCGATGACGACATAGCGGAAGTCGCCTTTGGCCTCCTCATGACCGACGGTGCAGAAGCGGCGACGAGGTTCATCTCGAGTTGGACACCACTTGCTACTTCCTTTCACGCAGGCGCTAGTGTCACCGCGCGACTCATCGACCGGGGCCAGGTTAGGTCGGTTACTGACCTTGTGGAGGCTGCCCGTGGCAACGCGCATCTCCATCTCGGAATTGCGAGTGAACTCCATCGCTCCGGAATCATGCTGGGCCGTGAGGCTGCCCAATCTTTCGCCGCTTCGTTCTCCCAGAGGCGAAAACGACTTGAGATCCCGACAAAGTATTACGGCGAGAGCCAGGGCGCAGTGTATGCGGGTGTCTGCGGAGTAATCAGCTCCTGCATCCACCATGGAACGATGAAGCCGTCCAAGGCGCTTTCAATACTCAAGCAGTATCTGCCCGGTACGCCCCCCCGAGATATTTCTGACGAGCACAGCCGCTCACCCTTATCGCTACTCCAGGCATACGCGCTACGAGCGAATCTTGAGAGACGGCCCCTAACCCCCGCGGACGTTGCTGACGACAGGCTGCAGGAACTCCTGAATTTGGCGCATTCGTCAGACCGCGCGGTCGAACAGTTTCGTTCGAACGTTCTGCCGCTTCTACCCTGGCTCGACGCCTGGGCTCAGTTGCTACTGTCGACGACATCAAGCTTGGAATCTACCTACGGCCCCCTAATTGAATCGCTGCCAAAATCGATATCTGACTACAGGCGGCCCAAACAATTTCTTGACGCTGTGACTCAATTACTGGCGACAGCGGCGGCCGGTCCTGGTGTGGTCAAGATTCTGGACGATTGGTTAAGTACACCCGGCCAGCTGCAGTGGTGGGGAACATCCATCCATGTGATCCGCGTCATCGGACTAGTGGAAACGCAATCGGACACTGCGATGAAGCTCAAGGACGAATTGAGCGCACGAATCACGGATAGTCACGACAACGCCGAGCAAGTAGGAACCTCGTTGTTCGATCTAGCCCGTGCGATCTACGCGACAAGTAGGGATGAAGCTGGAGATCTCGTGTCGAAGGCACTGGAACGCGCGAGTGTGATCGGCTACGAAGTGGGTCCAACTTGGATAGCCGTGTCTGAAAGTGCGCGACGAGCAGGACTAGCGGAAAGCAATGACGACACACGAGCATACGCAACGGCAAGAGTAGCTGAAGCGCTCATCCCCTATGCAGAGGAAGGCCTCTATCCCCCTCACATGATCGAAGCAGTTGCGAACCTCAGCCTCAGGTCTGCGTTGGCGATCGGTTCGCGCTGGCGCGATCGCCGGTTCGCGGATTTTGGGGACGTGATGGATAAGATCCTCGAATGCGAACGAGCCCAACGTGTTCCTTTGTCGACGAGGCTGGCATTCACGTTGCTCGGTTCAAATAGCAGCCCGGGAAAGGTGCTGGCTGATGACGCCACTGGCAGCTCTCCTGATGCGCAGGACCTATTCGACTTCGCAGTCACCAACTGCATGGAACGAGGCCAACACCCAGGGTCTGACGCCTCGCTGACTAATTTCGCTCGCTTGCACGGACTGCCACTGGATCCCTTTATCGAGGTTGCTTTAGAGCCCACAACGGTCAGTAGCTTTGACAGGAACGATAACTGGCGCGCGGAGCACGATGCTCAAATCGAATCTGCGTTGGGGGCACTTCGGACGAGGGACATCTCAAATGACGAGGGCCGAGTATCGACCCTTATGTGGATCAATAGGTCGAAAGTTCTCCGCCCGAAGGACCTGTTTCGCTTCGTACTTCATGGTCCTAGGTCAGAGTGGCTGCCGTTTGTGCGGTCGATGCATGAGGCTCAAGCGCTGGGCCTGTATGACCTTGGAACGCTGTTCGAGGAACTAGCCGCGACTCTTGAACTTCCCCAGGCGCTGATGAGCTACCTCCATCGAATGATTCCCGAAACGGTCGTGCGCTTTGCGCGTGACGTCGTCACTAGTAGCGGAACACCTCTACCGATTGGCATTATGGCGAGCCTTTCTGGCCTTGCCTCAAATGAACTGTGGTCGACGGCCCTGCGGGCATTTGGCGAATCATCGAGCGGGATCGAGTCCGAAAAGGCATTTGCGCTTGCACGAGTAGCCACCAGTGTCGTGGGGGCCGCTGACGCTGCGAAGGTGCTGGACTACGAGTTGGAGCAGCTCGAATACCTCATACGCACGGACACGGCAGACGGCGAGTGGTGTGACTCGCTAGAGCCACCCGTCGATATTCTCGAATCCTTCGCAGGACTGCTTTGGGCCGCTCTTGCTGACCCGGAAGAAGCAACGCGTTGGCGCGCCGCACACGTAGTTCTCAATCTCTTACGGCTGAGTGATGTAGCGGCCCTCACTGCTTTGGCACAGCGCGCTCAGGCCCAAGAGCCCGAGCCATTTATCGACCAAGGGTTGCCCTTTTATGACTTGCACGCTGTGCTGTGGCTCCTTCATGCCCTACATCGGCATTCTGCCGATTCAGAGACGCACCTCGCACTCTTCCGAGACTGGATTGAGTGGATTCTTGGCGACCTGGGGGATCACCCGATGCTTGTCGCGTTGGCCAGCGAAGTCCTAGCAAACGCAAATCTCGCGCCAGAAAAAGAGCCAGGCGAATCGGCCGTTTCGATGCGAGTCATCGAACTTGAGCGATTTCAGCGTCCGCGCGCGTTGCGGTCGATGTATGACCGGAGCGAAACGGAATTCCGGTTTGACTGGGATTTTCGAGAATATTGGCTTGAGCCGCTGGCCGAGTGTTTCGACGTCGACGTTGAGGACGTAGAGCGTATCGCGAGCCATATCGTGCTTGAACGGTGGGATGCCAACCGTGAGGGAAAAAGCAACGACCCACGGCGCCAACGTGGAATCATGCGTGCCGAAGATTTCAGGTATTACAAGTACGAATGGCCGGCCGCCCATGACCAAGATTTTTACATGTCCTACCATGCGATGCTCCTGACTGCCGGGCACCTGGCTCGGACAAAGCAGCATTACCGCGAGCCCGGTTCCAAACGAACTGATTACGAACTATGGCTCAGACGACTTGGGCTGACACGCGACGACGGTCGTTGGCTTTCCGATGCCCGCGGACCTGTCCCGAGTGGGGTAACCCACTCCACGAGTCGCTCCAGCTCCTCAGATTGGCGGTGGAACGTGAGCTCACACGAATTCTTCGATGTGATCTCGCCGATTGGCAGCGATCAAATCACGGTCTGGCAGTTCGCTTCGGCTCGTTCTTACGGCAAATCAGAGCGTGTGTCAGTTCGGAGCGCTTTGGCCGACCCCGCAACTAGCAGTGCTCTCGTTCGCTCTTTGCAGATTGACCGAGGGCGGTCAGACTTTCAAGTTCCCGAGTTCGGCGGGGCGCTTGAAGTCCGTCACGGTCTTTTTCGATTCACTGGATGGGTGGATTACGAGAGCCGAGAGGCAAGATTCGATAAGGGTGATCCGTTGTCGGGGGAAGTGCACTTCCCCCCACCGCGACCTGCGGCAGCATTTGTTCGACTATTCGGTCTTCACAGGGACGCGGACTATCGCACCTGGAGTACACCCGAAGGGATTGCGGTCCTCAACGCGCAGACGTGGCGCAATGTAGATAAAGGGCCAAATGCGCGGGGATTCGAAGGGACCCGGCTAACCGTGAGCGCTGATGTCCTCGACAGCGCCCTCGAAAAGCTAGGGCGCGACTTGATTGTCGAAGTCTGTATTGGGAGGGATCTGGAAAAAGGGTCCTATTCAGGTCGAGACGGGGACTCTATGGATTTCCTCGAAGATTATTTCAAGGTATTTCGGTATCAGTCAGGGAGAGGGTGGAGTGACTACAAATCAAGTGCTGGCGCTCGGGCGTGAACTCGCGAGCAAATTCGAAGACACAGACACTCTGGGCCGCTGGATGTCCCACTACCTTTCAGCGATGCTGGATGAAGCCGATGAAGCACCGGAGGCAGAAAGTGCGGAAGTTCGCCGACGCTGTGCTGAATTGGTCCTGGAAGTTTGGTCGCACCGATCTGTTTTCCCGTTTAATACGGCTCCGATGTCGTCCTACGACGCAGTTCTCCGTGCGCTCGAGCGAATCGATCCTGATGCATCACCTTGGCTAGCTCATGGGGGTCCAAATGCAGCATCTCTTGACTCAGTTGGTGAGGCCGCGGCGCTAGCCATTGCACTGGAACGAAGCACGATGAAGGTGGTTGCGTTCGTGCTCGGCAAAGCAGCGTCTCTGGCTGATGTACTCGAGTCAGACTGGCTCGGCCTCACCAGCGAAATAGAAGATCAGGACTCCCGGATGGTTGAAACCTTCAGACGCCGCCTCCCCCACTCTCAGTCGGCAGATGAAGTCATTGACCAGGCGATCGCTCGCCTTGAAACGGCGCGCACTCTCCTACAACACCCGACCGGGGTTCTTCCGGAGGAATGACGAACACGATGGTCTCAGCTCGACGCCGTGTCACTAAAGCCAGCGGATATGAGCGGCGCGTCGGTCGTACCGCCTCGACAAAAGGACTGCTGAACAGTCCGGTCGAAATCACCGTGGGACCAGGCGAATAGCTTTTGAGTGAATGCCGACGTTCGTTGAAGGCCCGACGTCCGAATCGCCTAGGCTCTGGAGCACATGGACCTTTCAGCGCTTCTCTCACATTCAGCCATTGGGGCGCTGTCGCACAGACGCCCCTCGACTCAGGTTCGGCAGCTGTATAGCTGGCCTGGGTCGGGCTACTTGGTGCGTTGGGAGGATCGGTCCTCACTGGTGCCGTAGCCCTTCTGACCACATGGCAGTCTGAACGGGGCAAGGGACGGGCGATGCGGTTCGAACAGTTGCACGATGATCGAAAGGCAAAACGGGAAACCTTTGCAAGGTACTTGAATTCCGCGTTGGTCACCTACGATGTCGTCTCATCCAGCGTCCGTCGTGAGGCAGCAAAGAACCCGCTCTTCCGATCCAGTGACGCACTCAGAAATCGGATGTTTCAGTCGCCAGAATGGAAGCTTTTCAACGTGCATTTCGGAGAGATGCTGTTTCTTCTTGACGATGAGGGTGTCAAGACATTGAACCAATTCGGGCCAGACATGATGGCGGCAGCGATAGCGGCGGGCGTTGGAAAGCCGCAGAGGAGATGGGATGAGCAGATTTCTGGGGTGCTTGCCGCAATGCGTCGCTCTCTGGAATGAGCAGGGAAACCTCGCAGAAATGGTCAGCAGCCGCTACAGCTCCACGTCGTCCGGTGGCATCGATGCGGGCACGATCCTGGCGGTGGTGTCCTTGCGGCGGTAGAGGTGGCCTTGGTCGGGGTCGCAGTCGCGGAAGGGCCCGATTCCTTTGTCGAAGATCACCGCGGCGTGGCGGTCCCAGTGGTTGATCCACCAGGACGACACGGCGCCGGCGTCACCGTCCATGACGCTGGCGTCAGCTTGCATGCTGGCCTGCCAGAGGGCCTTGAACCGGGCGACGACTTCGGGGTGTAGCCACCATTGGGTGCACCACGGGGTCGGCTTGGTGCCGACGACCTCGACGGTGGCGAGGTGACCGGTCAGCCAGTCGAGGAACATTTGGCGGACGTCGACCGGGTCCTCTTCAGGGCCGGTCGAGTCGTAGCCGTCGTGCTCAGCCATGAGCTGCTGCCTCCGCTGCAGTGGTGTCGTCGGGAACCGCGACCGGTGCCGGCCTGGGGTTCGGTGTCCTGGTTGGTGTGCGGTTGATGGTGGTGGTGAGGGTTTTGTCGCGGAACCAGGGGACGGTGTTGACCATGACGGGGCGGCATTTGGAGCTGAAGACGATGGCGCGCCATTCGGGGAGGGAGCCGAGGGCTGCGATGTCGAGGGTGTTGACCTTGCGGGTGTTGGTGGAGGTGGATTGGTGGCCGTCTTTGCCGGTGGAGCTGCCGTAGGTGATTTCGTCGTGTTCGCCGATGAGGGCGGCCAGGGAGCGGAGGAAGTCGTCGTCCCCGGACCCTCCGCCAAAGACGCGGGTCGCGGCGGCGTCCCAGAGGGTCTGCCACCCGTCTTTCCCGAACGCGTCGATCGCTTGGGCGCGGGATTGGAAGTAGGAGTTGAGGATGATGCCCATCGATCCGTAGAAGGAATACACGGAGGGCAGTTCGGGCCAGCGGACGATGTTCGCGCACTCGTCGAGCTCCATCACGAGCGGGACCGGGAGCCGGCCGCCGTTTCGCTGCGCAGCGGTTTCGGCGGTTGTGCAGATGGCGCGGATGAGGGCGGTCAGGATGGCGCCGCCGGATCCTTCACCGTCTTTGGAGAGGAGCACGAGGGTGTCGGTGCTGGTGATGAACGCGGCCGGGTCGAACCGGCGAATCCCGGCCTGGTCGGTCCAGGCGAGGAGGTCGTCGTCGGCGAGGGCCGACGCCATGCGCTGCGCGGTGGCGTAGACGCTGCCCTTCGTCTTATCAGGCCAGCTCAGGATGCCCTCGATCGTGGAGGAGGGCCCGGTTTTTCCGTGGCGGGCGAGGATCTGCTGCACGTCGTACCCCTCGGCGCGGGCGATCCAAGCGAACACCTGGGAGAGGGGTTCGTGCTCGAGGGCGGCGGCGTAGAAGAAGTACGCGAGCATGTCCCGCCCGGCGGTATCGAACTGGGAATCACCGCCCCGGTCGGAGGCCTTCCGGGTCGAGGCCTCGAAGATCGCGGCCAGCTCCCGAGCGTCCGCGGCGCTGCGGATGTAGTCAAGCGGGTTGAACACGAAGTCAGGCTGTAGGTCCAGGCGGTAGATGCGGTTGGGGTCGAAGATGAACGCCTGGCCGTGGCCGGCACGGCCGGCGAGGGTTTCGCGGACACCGTCGACTTTGTTGGAGGTCATGATGGCGGCGCCGGGTGCTTCGAGCATGTGCCGGATCACGAGGGCGGAGGTCTTGCCGCGACCGGTGCCGAATACGTACACGCCCAGGTCCCGCCACCCCTGATACACCCACCGGTTCCCCCGTCCGACGAGACGGCCGACCCGCTCCCCCGCCGGCAGATTCACCGCGCCCGGGTGCAGCTGAGCCGCTTCCTTCGCCCGCAGTTTCTCGCGCAGCACCGCGGACTGCCGGGTCGTGGCCATGTGCCGGAGAGCCACGTTGTTGCGCTTGGCCGACGCCCATTGGGCTTGCTTGGCCAGGATGAACGCAAACAGGCCCACGGCCAGGACCAGGGCGACGATGCTCGTCCAGGTTGCCGCGGGCGGCCACGGGGTATCCCGGAAGAGGAAATCCCCCGCCAAGGCGGCGGGGTTCCACGGATAGGTCGTGCCGGTGGGGGTGATCACCGCACCGACATGCACGGCCACGAGGAGGCTGAGGGCGGAGAGGAGGGCGAGGAGGCCGGTCATGATGCGGGCTTTCCAGTCGATCACGGGGTTCTCCTTGCCGCCACGAACACGGTCCGTCGGTTGGTCGGGGTGGGGCGGTGCATCGGGGTGTGGGGCATTAGTTGCTGAGTTTCATGGGGTCGGTGCTGTTGGGGTCGACGGCGATGTGGACGTGGTTGCAGTCGTCCCGGAATTGCTTCATCGACAGGTCCAGGCTCACGCCGGCGTCGGCGCGGCACTGGTTCTGGCCCGCGCCGGACCCGGCGGGCATCACCGGGCTGAGCGCCTTCAAGAGCTTTAGAGCGTTGGCGTCGGCGCCGGTGGTGGGCATCCGGTCGAAGGAGTAGAAATCGACGGCGTGCCCGCCACCGTTCGCGGAGTGCGGGGAGGAGAGGCCTGAGCCGAGGATCTGGCCGGTGCAGGCCCGGTTGATGTCGGAGATCCCGACTGCGTCGAACATGTTCGTGGCCATGGTGATGACTTGCAGGATGCGGGTGTCGATGCCGCAGTTCGGGCGGGTTTCGCCGTCGGCGATCCACCGGATCTCGCGCAGGTGATCCGGCGACAAACCCGTGATGGTGCCCGCGTCGATCTTGACGACCAGGGCTGCCGCCAACGCCCGGGCGTCACTGCCAACGCCGGCCGCGCAGGCTGCGTCCCCGGTGGTGAGCGCGGTCACGACCTCGTTCGCCTGGTCGTAGTAGGTCGTGTAGTGGTTCGGGTCGGCGTTGATCTGCACAGCGTGCGCAGCCGCCGTGGGCGCCAGCGTCTCCCAGTTCGGCACTCGGACGAGGCGTTCGAAGAAGAACCCCGCGGCTTGGGTGGGGTTCATGCGCTCAGCGAGGGTGCCCCAGGTGTCGCGTTGCTGGAACAGGCCGCGGGAGTCGGGTCCAACAGTGTCGCCGTAGTTGAGGTTGCGGAGCGCGGATTCGCCCATGGCGGTCATGACGGCGATGGTTTGCCCGTGCACGTTGACGCCGGCGGTGGCGCCGGCGTTCATGATCAAAGCAGCATTGACGAGCTGGTCGCCCTGATACCCAGCAACCGCAGTGCGTTCCGCGGCGCCCCGCGGGTTCGCCGCGATTGCCGCGCAGGCCCCGGTGCCGGGGCCGCCGCCGGTGACGAGGAGCAGCCCGGTGAAGAGGACCACGAGCAGGAGCACTAGTCCGGTGCCGAATATGCCTTTCTGCACGGGGGTTAGGTGGTGGCGTTGCCGGCGGCCATGGCGGAGTCGGTGTTGGTGACTTCCACTTCCCAGTCCGAGCGGATGTGGCGGATGTGGGTTTCCGGGTTGGACCCGTACTTGAACACGCAGTGCCCCGGGTTCAAGCCCATGAGGGTGGCGGCGGTGTCGGGGGCGAAGTTGAAGGTTTCTTGCGCCCAGCGGGCGTCTTCGGGGCGGTCTTGGCGGAAGGCGTACACGGTTTGGGCTTCTTGGACGACGGTGTAGCCGGGGCTGTCTGGGGGGATGTCGGTGCCTTTGTGCATGACGAAGACGTTGGAGATGCCGAGGGAGCGGGAGAGTTTCTGGTTGGATTTCACCAGCTGGGCGGAGGGACCGCCGATCATGTGCCAGCCCTCTTCGTAGACCACGTTCGTCACGAACCCGCGCTCCTCACGCAGCCGCCCCATCAGCCACATGTTCCCGATCGCCATCACCGTCGGGATCGCAGGGCCGGAGTCGGGGAGCTGAGAAATGTCAAACGTGGTGAGCTTGTGGGAGAGGTCGACTCGGCGGCTGGTCTCGCCGTCGAAGACGCCGGCGTAGGTTTCGAGGAGGTTCTGCAGGCCGAACCTGATCGACAGTCCAGCCTGGTGGAACCGCTCCGACGCCTCCCCCGACAACCCCTGATCCGTTGGCACCAACCCGAGGAACGGCATCAGATCCGTGGTGGTCGCGGCCCGTCGGGTGTCCTGGAACTTCTCAAACAACAGTTGCAGGGCGTACCGGGTGGCTTTCTCTTCCCACTCCGTCGCGGCGGTGTCGCCCCGGGCGATGCGGGCGACAGCGTTGATCAGCAGCATCTGGCCTTGCAGCCCGGTGCCTTGGGCGATGAGGGGGTCCATCAGGTTGAAGCGGGTGCCGGACCCGTCGGGGTCGAAGCGGAGGGGCTCGGTTCCCATGCGGCGGGTGACGCCGGCGTATTCGCCTTCACCTCCCTCGTCCTTCTTGTCGAACACCACAGCCCGGTGGTTCTTCAGCAGCAAGGGCCGCATGACCATGACCGTTTTGGTGAACGAGGACTTCCCGGACCCGACGGTGCCGATGATGAGGACGTTGGGTGAGGTCAGCTTCCGCGGGGTCGCGTTGTACGCGGTGGGGGCATCGTGACTGATCATCGTCGACGAGAGCGTGTCGGTGCCGTTCACGACCCCGTCAATCCCGGTCGGCGCCCCAATGATGCCCGTGTTCAGAATCTCGGCCTGCCGGGTCGTGGACGGCGCCCCGGCCAGGCGTGGCGCATACCAGCCGCGCGCCGCCGCCCCCGACGACGCCCGCAGCACTGACCCGGGCCGCTCGAACGGCGGCACATCCACCGGCCGCCGCGACGACACCACTACGTCAGAAACGGCAGCGTCAGACCCAGCTGCGTCTTCTTCGCCCGTGAGCACGGGCGACGTCGCCACCGGGGTGAGGAAGATTTTCAGGCCGGGGACGGCCCCGTACCAGGGTTTCTTCACAGCGGTGCTTTTGCCTTGCGCAGTGCCGGTAGCCGCGGGGGTGGCGGGGTTGGTGGGGGTCATGAGATGGCTTCCTTGTCGGTGCGGCCGGCGAGGCGGTTGATGGCCCGGGTCGCCAGGGTTGCGCCTGCCGGGCGAAGGCCCCGGCCGAGGGGCCAGGTGGTGCCGGAGGCGGCAGATTGGAAGGAGTCTTGCCAGTCGAGGTGCTCAATGCCGAGGCCCGTCGCGCACGCTTCCTCGAGCTGCCGGGAGGCGTGGCCGAGGTCTGCCCTGGTGGGGGCGGAGATGGTGACGAAGCCGATCCAGTCGACGCCGTGGTGGTGGGATCCGGCGGCGAGGTCCGCGGAGCGGCGCTGCGCGGCGGACATGCGGGTGGTGCTGTCGTCAGAGATGAGGCGGCCCTTCTGCTGGTCAGCGAGGACCCCGGCGAGGTCGCGGACGACGTCGGCGCGCGCTTTCGCTTTCGCCTGCCCCGCCGGCACCAGGTGCAGGTGGAAGGACACCGACCGGACGAAGGTCAGTTCCCGCCCGATGAGGAGATCGAGGCACCAGAGGGGGCTGCGGCCAGCCACGGCGAGGTTCTCCCCGTGGATGGCCGCGGTGCGGTGCCACCACGTCACCGGCGGCGACACCGGCCCGGCCTCGGTCATGACGAGGGAGGTGGGGTCGACGCCATCGACGATGTGCGCGGAGAACTCGTCCCGAGACGCGATCCCAGAAAGGAGCGGGTCAACGTTCCGAGTGAGGTCGATCGGCAGGTGCGGGTTCTGCTGGTGCAACATCAACGCCGTCGTCTGCTTCGCAGTCAGGGCCTGCACTTCACCCATCCGGGCTTCGTTCAAACCCAGTTCGGTGGCCTGAATCTGCCCGGCCATCAACGCCCGCCACGCGTCGCGTCCCGGCCCGTATTTTGCGGCCGTGTCGGTGAACTGCTGGGTGAGGGGCCAAGACACGACCACGTAGTGGCGCTGCACCATCGCGTTGGCACTGGACTTCCGGATCACCTCGTCATAGGAGAGCTTCTGCGCCTCAAACGACGCCCGCTGCTCCGCTGTCCAGTTTTCTTGCACCGGTTCGAGGCGGGTCTTCACCCACAGTTGCTGCCGGGCCGAGTCCGGCGGCAGAACCCGGGTGAGGGTTTGCACGTTTCGGATCAGGGAGGAGGGTGCGGCGCGGCGGGCGAGGAACTTGCCCCACGCGTTCGCCGCCCGGGTGAGGGCGGCGGCGGTTTCCATGCCGCGCAGCTGCCCGGACACGGAGAACGCGACGGACAGGTACGGTTGCTCACCGATCGGGGCGTGCCAGGCGATGCCGGGCGTGTTGGACCCGTATTGGAGCCAGCCCATGCCGTCGGCGCCGTCCGGGTTCGCCCGCATCTTCACTACGGCCCGCTCCGCAGCCTGTTTCTCATCTTTGGTGCCGCGGAGGATGGCTTCTTGGAGTTGGTCCCACGCGCCGACTTCGTAGGGCACGAACTCGTCCGTGCCGAGGCGCTTCCGGGCCCTTGCGCGGGCGCGTTTCCGGCGCCGCTCGAGGACGGTGCCGCGGTGGGTGCGGGCGGTGGTCAGCATGGTGATGCCGACTCCGGCGACGGCGACGATCAGGGCGGGGAGGCCGAGACCGGAGACCATGCCGACCATGCCGCCGGCGATGAACACGGTGAGGAGGATCATTCGGGTTTTGGAGGCGGTGCCGCCGAAGAAGCCGCGGTGACCGGACTCGCCGCCGAGGTAACGGATGTGGGACTCCGGGGTATCACTCACTAGACGGAGTCCTTTCCATAATGTTCCTCGTGGTCCTCAACCGGGGCCACGGCCGCATCGGTCACTGAATCGGTGACCTTCTTCGTCGCCTCAAACCCGGCCATCGCCCCGGCGGCAATCATGGTGGGGACACCGATCGCAGCCCCCGCACCGGTCGCGGACTCGGCCACGCCTGCGGCGGCCATGCCGCTCTCGGCAGCGGCTGCGCCGCCGCCTGTCGCAGCGGCGCCGGCGGTGGCTCCGCCGGCAGAGCCCACGGATACGGCCTCAGAGATTGACGACGTCGCCGGCTCGCCCTCGCGTGCCGGTGAACTGCCACCGGTGCTGCTCGAGCTGCCCGCGGATGGCGAGCTGCCGCCGACGGAGGAGCTGCTGCCCCCGCCGGAGGAGGTTTCGGGGCCGTTGTCGCTGTATTTGGCGTCGGCTTGCTGCATCGACTGGGATCCGATGTTCGGTCCGACAGGTGCTGTTCCGCCGCCGCCGGTGGGGATGACGGGTGCGAACTTCGTCAGGGCGACGGGGGCGAGGCCGGCCATGAACAACGCCAGGATCGACACGACCAGGGTCACCGTTTTGGCGAGGCTGGGGGTGTCGGAGAACGCATCGACCTGGGCGCTCATCATGCTGTACGCGATCGCCAGTAAGAAGAACAGCAGCGGGTGGGACGCCAGAACCCCAAACCAGAGGTAGGCGATCTTCGACCCGAACTTCCGCTTCTGGGGGTCAACGATCCACACGAACCCGAGGGGGAAGAGGACGCCGGAGAAATACAGAGTGATGAGTTGAACGATCAGCATCAGGAGCACGACGAGCAGCCCCAGGATCATGAAGAACATCAGAATCACGCCGAGGACGGCGCCGCCGGCAAGGCCGGACCCGTCTTCTTCGGAGAGCATCGTGGAGAACTTCGCCACGATCGTTTCGGAGTTGCTGGTAACGCCCCACGCGATCAAGGAGTCAGACAGGGCGCCGAAGAACTTCACCAGAAATGCGCCGAGCGCGGGACCGAACATGGCCCCGAGGATGAATGCGGGCCCGTAGAGGGTGAGGGACTCCCCCAGCTCACGGCCGGACTGGTGGCCGCGCGCGGTACGGACGATCTGCGGGATTAACAGGGCTACGAACACGAAGATCGCCAGGGCAAACGACACCTGGTACGCCTGAATGAACCAATCCGCCGTCAAGTCCGGAAGCGTCGCCTGCGTCAACGCCGGCAACACGGTATCGGAGAGACCCTTGGCCGCTCCCTGCAACAGCTTGAAGGAGTTCCCGGCCGGGTCAGACCAGAAGTCCGCCACTCCCGCAGCCGTGTTCACGGCGTTGTTGACACCGCCGACCGCGTCCTTGATGCCACCCGTCGCGCCGTCCCAGGCGCAGACAGCGATGTTGGCGCATCCTTCGCCTGCGGCCACTAGCAGCCTCCGGTGTAGCGGTTGCCGCCGGCGCTGAGCTTCTCAGCGTCAGGCTGTTCACCCTTTTCGACGTGCCACGCATCGTCGTCCCAGACCATGACGAAGGCTTGCGCCGTCACCTTGGTCGGGCTGAGCTCTCCGTTCACGACGTAGCCGGCGGCGATGTTCACCGTTACCCGGTCTGCCGTGGAGTCCTGCGCCACCAGCCACAGACCATTCGTGGTCGACAGATGGAATGGTGTTCCGGGCTCGACGTCGCCAGTCGTGAGGTCGTCCGTCGAGGCGTATGTGCCAGAGAGGTCTGCATACGAAGCCGGCGTGTTCGCCGTCATGACCTCGTTGGTGATTGTGTTCGCATCGGCGACGGAGGGATAGGGGTACTGCCAGATGAATCGGTAGAACGCCGTTGCCGTTTCCACGGCCCCGTAGGTCGTGTGTTTGGCGTCTGCCTGTGCTGCTAGGACCATGTTGACGTTGCGGTTTTGTCCGCCGAGGCAGCCGGTGGGTGCGACGTCGTCCCCGATACCCGCGGTGCCTGTGCTGCCTGTTGGGGTCGGTGTGGGGGTGGCCGTCGCGGTGCTGGGTGCGGCGTTCGGTGTGGGGGTGGGGCGGGTGGCGGTGTAGGCGATGCCGCCGCTGATGACGACGACGAGGACGGCGGCCCCGATGACGATGGGCCAGCGGCTACGGCCAGATGCTGTGACCATTCGCATGGTGAGACTCCTTGGAATGCGCGTTGGTGGTGCGGATTAGCCGGCGAAGGAGAGGACGGCGCCGACGATGATGGCGAGGCCGGCGAGAGCTGCGAGGGAGATGCCCGCCCAGACGGCTTTGCGGCGTCCTTGGGCGTGGGCTTGCGGGTTGGGGTTGGTGTCGCCGGAGGCGCCGGCCATGGCGACGATTCCGAAGATCAGGTAACCGATGGATACGAGGATGCCGATGGCCCAGAGGGCGGCGATAAGTTTTTGCCAGAGGGCGGTGAATTCGGCGCCGCCAAAGGAGAAGTCGGGCAGGATCCCGTCGAGGGGGTTCTCGATCGCCGCGTGGAGCAGGAGGTCATGCATGAGGGTTAGGCCTTCCGGTTCTGTGTGGGTGCGGCGGAGACCGCGGTTTGCAGGGACCGGACCACGCTCGCGGCGGCTGCCACGAACGCGTCCCGGGTTGCAGGGTTGAGGCGGCTGAGGGTGAGTTGTCCGCGTTCGGCAATGTGTGCGTCGTAGGGAATCTCGTGCAGGGCAGACACGCCGGCTTGGCTCAGGAGTCGCGGGACTTCTTCTCGGACGGCGTCGTTCTCGGGTCGTCCATCGGTGAGGCGGATGGCGATGGCCCGGTTCGCAAGCTCCGCGGAGGGCACGCCCTCTGCCCGCAGCTCTTCGAGGAGCTGGATGGCTTCGAGGACGGAGTCGCCGGCGTTCATCACGGGGATCACGAGGACGTCGGAGACGGACACGGCGCCGCGGAATGCGGAGGAGGTGGGGACGTTGCCGGAGTCCATGACGCGGATGGAGTAGAAGTCGTCGATGACGTTGGAGACGGCGACGACGGATTCGCCGGTGAGGCGGTCCCGGCGACCGGTGGATCCGATCACCGAGGCGAACGATGTTTGTGGGGCGGTGTATCCGGCGAGGCGGCCTGCGGTGTGGACGTGGTCGACGTCGCGGACCAGTTCGCCGAGGCCGAGGAGGGGGTTGCCCTCGGCGCGGAAGTTCAGGGCGCCGGGGTCGTCGGAGACTTCGAGGATCGCGACCGACCCGCCGCGGATCGCGGCCAGCGCTCCCCCGAGGAGCAGGGCGGTGGGAGTCTTGCCCGTTCCGCCCTTGGGGTTGTTCACCAGGACCGAGACCGCACGCGTCCAGGTCGCCTGCCGCACAGTGGTCTCATGAGCGGTCCGCAGCTCCGTGCGGCGTCGCTCCCCTAGCTCGGCGGCGCCCGGGCCGACCGGGAGTCCCAGGCTGGCCAGAGCGCCACGGAACCCCGTGGTGGCCTTGGTTGGAGTGCTCGACGCGGAAGCCAGGCCAGCGGCTGAGCCACCAAAGAGGACAGAGGTGCTGGCCAGGTCGGTGGGCGTCACGGGAGGCACCGACGGGGCCTCCTTCACGGCAGGAGCCTTCCCCGGGACTGGCGCCTGGGTTGGTTCATCGAGGACGGTGCCGAGAGCAGATGCGGTGCTCGTGGCCGCGCGTTGTGGGGTCGTGGGGATCGTGTGGATGGTGTCTTCCTCGATGTAGTCCCCGGCGCGGTCAGCCTCTCCAAAGACCTCGCTGGGGGCGGTGTGACCGGTGTCACTCATGGGCGGTATGTCCTCTCGAATTTCCACTAACTGGCATCGGGAATTAGGGAACCCCCGAGGCCTTAACTAGTCTCTCGTCTTTTTTCTCATGGCCTCACCTGAACGGGGGGGCGTGTTCCCTCTGAGCTTGTGGTCATAAACGCCTAAAACGCCGGGAATATGGATCGAATGGGCGGATCGCATGGAGCTTCGAACCTAACGCCGACCACTGACATCAGCGGACCATTACAGTTCGCAAAGGTAAATAGATGCATTTGCATTAACTTGATTCCGATCGTGGCGCGCCTGCGTGAGGGGTGATTCACGCCAGAATTGAGCGCATGGCCCGCGACGACAATTTGATGAGACATGCCCCTGAACGGGTGGCGTTGTTCCAGGAGCTGTTTTCCGCGCCCTCCCGCGTCCTGGTACTCCGCGCCCTGCTCCGGAAGCCACTCAGCTACGCCGAGTTGTTCGACGTCATCGGCGACACCATGAGTCGGCCCGCAGTGCATGCGGCCCTGATCGATCTCCGAGGTATGGGCTATATCGAGGACGATGCCCCCGATGGGGTCGTGCGCCGGCCCCAGGGAACGAAGTTCACCGCGCGGCGAGACCTCGTGACCCGCGACTTCGGGCAGGTCCTCGAGTTCGTCCTGGGCTGAGCGCTCTCGCCTGTTCGGTGGCTGAGTATGGCTGGTCGGATTGATGGCTACACCTCCAATCCGACACTAACATTAAGTGTTAGGGTAGAGTCGCGAATTGTTCAGCTGCGGCAGAATGAGGGAATGCCCCGCTATGCATCCCCTGAAGAACCTCTGCCGCTTTCGGCCGAGAGGGCGACAGTGATGTTTGGAGCGAATCCCCTGCGAGGGGCGATCATCCGATTGCTCGCCCTCAACTCAGAAGGGATGACATCGGGTGCGATCCAGAGAGAACTCAACACGACTTACCAAACGGTCCTCCGGCACCTCCAAGAGCTCGAGTCAACCGGCACCGTCACCGCCGACGCGGGCGAGCAGCGCCAAGGTCGACGAGTCATCTATGTTCTCGACACTGACGCGTTGCAGTCAGCACTGTCTGGATACGGCGAATACCTGTTCGGAAAATAATCCGACACACCGCGCGGCGTATGCATTCATAGAGCTGCCTTCTGCCACTGTTGGCCCATGGCAATGGAACCAGGACGCAGACGACGGCAGGACAACGCGCCGACCGTTCTCTTGCAGGTGCGTGTTGACCCGGAAATTTTCGCTCTCGTGACCGAGGCAGCGGCAGCAAGTGGGGCAGCTAAGGCGCTCTACATGCAGACCCTGCTTCGTGCGCTCTCGGAGCCGGCGGGCCACTTGCCAGTTCTCGACCTCGGTCGGCCTCAACTCGAGGAGTTGCCGATCCCAGCCGCTTAAACGAAAGAGCCCGTCGCTTTCGCGACGGGCCACTGCAAGTTTCGTAGCTCAAACCACTTCTGCTTCCCGGCACGAGGTTCGAGCTAATCCAGATCAACAGCCCTCACGGGAGGTTTCTCTATGTCCCAGAGCATAGCGCACGTACCCCAGAATGCACCCGGAATTGTGTCCGGCGTGTCTGGCGTTCCCACTGAAGCGTGGACAGCCTGGGCTTTGACGCGCCGGATGAGTCCGCGCGATCAGGTGCGCGTGATGAAACGGGACGCGTACGGGCGAGTGGACGAGAACAGTTACCCCCTAATTCACCGGGTTGGGCCGGCCGAACCCACAACGCCGTGGGCGATAAACCTGGCCGATGACACCGGCTTGTTCCGGGTCCTCTGCTTCGACTTCGACGGTAAGGACAAGCACGGCGTTGACGCTGAGCTGATGGAGGAAGCCGGCGATGAGTGCGACGTTCTCTCCCGCACCCTCGATGCCCTCTCAATCGAGCATGTCGTGTGCCAGTCGTCGGGGACGGGTGGCCGCCACATCTGGCTCGCCCTCCAGGGCGGCGCCCCGAAACTCGCCGTCGCACCCGTGGCTAGTGCGGCGCGAGCGAATTTCCGCCGCTTGGACCACGGCATGCTCCTCAACGCTGTCACCGGTGCCGCGCGGCCGCCCCTGTCCCCGCACCGCGATGGCAGCCATTCCACGGTCCTCCGCGGCAACCTGAACACCCTGATCGTCCCGTCGACCACGACCGCGGACCTGGCCGCCCTGGCCGCGGTGCTCGAGGCGCGGAAGCCGTCCCTCCGCGCGGAAGACAGCGCCCCGTCGGGCCCCATCGCCACACGCCACCAGGCGCACCGGCGACTCAGCGCGGCCGGTACCGCCCATATGGCCACTATCGATGGCGGCAGTAACCCGAGCTGGACCGGGTTCATGTGCCTGCTCTCGGCCGCGAACGCCGGCTGGCAGCTCGTCGACGTCGAGCACGCCATCAAGACGGCCCCGGGGCTGGAGCACTTCCGGACGAAGAACACCGGCCGCGGCGACCGCCGCCCCCGGGCCGCAGCCGAGGCCCGGGCCCGGTTGGGCCGCCAGTGGGACAAAGCCCAGCAGTACGCAGCCCTCCAGCGCCCACTGCCAGCGGTCCGGGAGCCGCAGGACCTGTCGGAGCTGGACGCCATCGTGACCGACGTCGAGGCCCTCCTCACCCGGTTCCGGGTCAGCCCGGGCCGGTGGGGCCGGACCGAAGCGTCCTCGAATCAGCAGACCATTCTCCGCGCCCTGGCCTACCTCACCCTGCAGACCGGCAAACGTACCGTCGCCGCCGCAATCCGGGACCTGGGCCCGATGGGAGGCCTCGGCCGCACCACCGCAGCCGTCGCCCTCACCGCCCTCGCTGCGGCCGGATACGTCGAACGGGTCAGTGCGAGCGACGACGGCAACGCCGCCGAATGGTGCCTAGCCCCCACGTTATCCACAGGTCCCCGAACAGTCCGGTCACAACCATTAGATAACCCCCGCCCCCCGAACGAAATCCCGTCGTCGCCGGGTCGTTCTGCAGCTGAGCTCTTTAACACCCGCACCCATCTCGTCGTCCTGCTCGAGGAACAACTCACCGACCAACGCCACGACCTCTTCACCCGACGGGGTCTCGGACACCTCGCCGGCAAGCTCTACGCCCTGCTGCGCCAGCACCCGTACCTCACTATTGACTCTGCATCTCGCCTCTTGGGCGTCACTGCCCGGCACACAGCCACGATCCTCAGCCGCCTCCGGCGTCACAAGCTCCTGGTCGTTCACCGGGATGGGTGGGCCAGGTCGAAGCAAGATCTCCGGAACCAGGCAGCCCTGCAGCTGAACGTTCTGGGAACCCTGCTGGCTCGGGCGGAGCGGTATCGGATCGAGCGGGAGGTGTGGGCGTGGTGGCAAGCCGAACTGACCACAATGATGTCAACGCCCCGGTCCCGGCCGCGGCGCCCACATGTTTCGAGCCGGCCATTGTTTGAGGCGAGCGCACCAGGGGAACGGGTCTGGCCGCGGTATCCGCGAGCCAGCACCAACCTCGCCGATCACCGCTCCGCGCTCGAGCTGGTGGGTGCGGGGTTGCTCAATCCGGAGAATCGGTGGCAGTACCTAGGTGAGGCGGCGTAGCCGGCACCAACCGCTGGGCTGCTCTCGGTCAGGGTAGCGGCGATGTGCCGCGCCTCGTTGTGAGGGAGGGCCTCCGGATTGATTGGAGGTATCTAACATCTTCACCAGTCACGGAGGCCCTCACCGGGGCACGTTAACGCGAGTAGGCCTTTTGTGGGGAAATACTTCACATTCGCTGTCTGAGTAGGGGTGACCGCGGCCCCGTCGTCTGGCAGCTGCGACCCGTTCGTCCACTCCGACTGAGTGAGTCAGCCGACATCGTTTGGAATGACGTTGACAGCCGTCCCTGGGTCTCCTCCAGCCTTACTGACGGCATCTTTGACCGTATCTCCCAGCGCCTTCACAGTGTCGGCCTTTCCTGATACCAGAGCTATCAGTACTGCTTTGAAGATTTCCATCAGGACGCTGAAGGGTGATCCTTCGGCCTTGTATTCGACCGTGCCGTCCTTTGCGATGATAGCGACGGCGCCATCGGTCAGGTTTGGGTCGTGTGTAATGACAGGTTTGCCACCCTGACTCGAGTCGATGACTGTGCCTCCCGGGGAAGTGATCGAGGAATAGAGGTGTTGGATCATCGTGACCAGCCAGGTGACTCCGACGATGACTAGGAAGAACTCTGGGAGGAGACTAGGTCCTTCTTTCTTGCCGGCCTTTTCTATCTCTAGGATGGGGCCTCCCTCGGGGGCAGAAACATTCTTGGTGGCTTCTTTGAGGTCTGCGACGAGCTTCTGGAATTGATCCCGCTTTTCCACATCGGAGAATATGAACTTGGTTTTTTCGCTCAACATCTGTTCAACGTCTTTCTCAATGGTCATCTCTTTTTCCCTCCTCAATTGGGTCTTGGACGTAGCAGTCTTGATGCTGTACCCGCGGGACCCGGTGCGCAATGGACCCTATTCGGCGGGGCTGTTCCGGTCTTTGGGTCACGCACGAGCAGTTGGCCGGATGGGGCTACAACTTCAGCGAGGTCGAGCAGATCGTGATCGACACAGGCGCCGAGAAGGCAGCCATCAAGCCAGCCGAGGCCAACGCCGCCACGGTCACACAGGGCTAACCTCGCCTCAAGCCCCGGCGTGACGGTCCCCCACTGTCACGCCGGGCCTTGCTGTTCCCAGATTCCGGCACGGAAGCCGGAGCCGGAAACAATCAGGCACTCGTCCCTTCGGGCCGTGACGGAACAGCGGCGCAGCCGCCGTACCTATCCCCCCCAGGGGAGCCGCTGCGCGGCACGGAGATATCAGAGTGATATCACTCTGAAAGCACGACGGCCAAGCCGTCAGAAGCGATATGGAACCGCTTTGCGGCACTGATTGCCGGGCTTTTTGTCCTTTCTGGCGGTTCATCGTAGCTCCCTTCCGTGCCTGCGTCACCTGCAGTGCCGGACGCGCCCTGCGGGCTTATTTCGCCCGGCACTTCAGGCACTTCGGCACTCCCGGTCGCTATCGATTTCTCTTGCCAGACAGGCCAAAAAAACAGTTGTCCACGAGGGAGAGAGAACCCATGAACACGCTCGCCAGCATCACCACCCACGTTCCCACCATCCAGCGATTCACTACCGACGCAGCTGCGCGCGGAATCTGGACCATCATCAGCGAGCCCGGAGATAGGGACACCGGCACCCTCATCGCCGCCCTGGGCGCGGAAGAAGCCCTGAACGTGGTCCTGCACGGCACCGGCGACGCGGCAGGACTCGACCTGGCCACACTCCGCGCCCGCACCCGGCCCCGCGCCACAGAGGGGAACATTGCCGCAGCTTTCGCGGCCGCAGACACCGGGTCGGCAGAACTCATCACCCCCGACCACCCGCACTGGCCCGCAGGTTTCAACGACCTCGGCACCGCCGCCCCCTATGCGCTCTGGGTACGAGGTGCCACCGAAATCCTGGCCGACCCCCTGAACACAGCCGTCGTCGGGGCTCGAGCCTCCTCCGGTTACGGCGAACACGTCACCATGGAGATCACCGCGGGCCTGGTCAGCCGAGGCCACGTGATCATTTCCGGTGCAGCCTACGGGGTAGACGGAATGGCTCACCGGGCAGCGCTGGCTAGCGGCGGGCGCACCGTCGCGTACCTGGCAGGGGGACTTGACCGGTACTACCCCACGGGCCACGACGCTCTGCTCACCCGGATTGCTGAGACGGGCGCGGTAGCTTCCGAAATCAGCTTCGGGCAGAGCCCCACCCGGTACCGGTTCCTGATGCGAAACCGGTTGATCGCGGCCGCCGCCCGCGCAGCTGTCGTCACAGAAGCTGGCTACCGGTCGGGATCGTTGAACATCGCAACCCACGCCTTCACAATCGCCCGCCCCGTGGGCGCCGTCCCCGGCCCGGTCACGTCCCCGACCAGTGCCGGATGCCACCGTCTGATCCGCGAATTCGGTGCGCAGCTCGTCACGAACGCTGAGGACGCCGCCGCACTCTAGACCGGGCAGCCGGCCAGCTCCCGAGCTGGCCGGCGAGGGGGAGGAATCCCCCTCGCACTCCCCCGCAGCGGAATATCAGAGTGATATCACTCTGATAGTGCGACAGCGACGCCGTCAAGAGCGATATGGAGCCGCTGTGCGGCGCTGATTGCCGGGCATTTTTGTCCTATCTGGCCAATCATCGTAGCTCCCTTGCGTGCCTGCGTCACCCGCAGTGCTGGACGCGCCCTGCGGGCTTATTTCGCCCGGCACTGCGGG
The DNA here is from genome assembly GCF_004403075.1 of Cryobacterium sp. TMT2-10. Classification (NCBI taxonomy): domain Bacteria; kingdom Bacillati; phylum Actinomycetota; class Actinomycetes; order Micrococcales; family Microbacteriaceae; genus Cryobacterium; species Cryobacterium sp. TMT2-10. The sequence continues at coordinate 28,146 of NZ_SOGW01000130.1, forward strand.
CACTTCGGCACTCCCGGTCGCTCTCGATTTCTCTTGCCAGACAGGCCAAAAAAACAGTTGTTCACGAAGAGAAGAGATCCCATGGTCGAGTCCGATTACCGGTACGAGAACACCTACCCGAGGGAGCGCTACGCGGACGGGTGCGCCTGCAGCGGGTGCCGTTCGGAAGGGGCCGTAGATACCCAGCCCGGAGAAACCTGCACCGCGACCCGCTACGCCGACAGCTTCGCCTAAACGAGGAAACAGAAAACATGCTCACCATCACCCACAGCCACGCAGCCGGAACCATGATCGACGGCACCAGCAAAGGCGACGGAACCGCCGACGTCCTCAAGACCGTCGGTTGGCGTTGGGGGCGCAGCATCAGCGCCTGGTTCGTCCCCCAGTCCCGCGACCGCCTCCCCAAGCTCCACACCATCACCCGCACCCAGGAGGCCTTGGAAGCGGCCGGATTCGAGGTCGAAACCGACATCGACAGCACGCGACGCACGACCGCCGAGGTCGAAGCCGGAAAGATCGAGCGTCAGGCGGACCGGGTCGACGCCCTGGCCGCCAAAGCGAACCGCAAGAGCACCGCAAGCGACGACGCGTGGACCCGCGCCCGGAGCGCGCTTGACCGCCTGCCCGAAGGAGGAGAACCGATCAAAGTTGGCCACCACTCCGAAGGACGCCACCGCAACGCGATCGCCAAAGCAGATAGCGCCATGCATAAATCAGTTGAAGCCAGCGCCGACGCCACCCACGCCCAGGCACGAGCCGACGCCGCCACGCACACCACCGACGCCCGCTACCGGCCCGTCACCGTGGCCAACCGCATCGACACCCTGGGGGCCGAGTTCCGCAAGTTAGAACGACGCATCATCGCCCCGCGCTACGACGACGCACACGGCTACGTCGACGCCACCGACGCTCAGAAGCAGGCCCGAGCAGACCACCTCGCACCGAACCTCGCCGAGAAGCGCGACCAGATCGCGTACTGGGAAGCCGTGCGCGCCGCCCAGATCGAGAGCGGCACGGCCACCGGCTACGGCCGCAGCACAGTCAAGAAGGGTGACCGGGTGAAGATCCGCGGCCAGTGGCGCGAAGTCGTCCGTGCCAACCCCAAGACGGTCAGTGTCAGCACCGGTTACACCTGGACCGATACCGCCCCGTATGCGGAGATCCAGCAGCACCAGCGGCCCGAATAGCCGCCGCGTAGGCCGGCCCGCCGAGGGGCCGGCCGCCGTGAGGGGGATGTTGCCCCCTCACACTCCCCCACCAGGTGAATCCGGCCTGGAGGCCGAACACACACGGAGCCGGCTGCGCTGGCCTGACTCTTTCAAAACATTTCTTCCCTTGGTGGCCAATCATCGTAGTTCGCTCCGTGCCTGCGTCACCCGCACTCTCGCACGCGGTCGCAGGCTCCCTTATTTCGCACGAGAGTGCGGGCACTCCGGCACTCCCGCTCTCAATCGATTCTCTTGCCACCAAGGGCAGAAAAACGGTGGACGACAACACAACCACTGCCCACGAGAGAGCTCGGGACCCCGCGCACCTCACCAACCTTTGAGAGAGAACCCCATGACCACCAGCATCCGCAGCGTCAAGATCAACCCGACCGAAACCATCACCACCCTGGACGTGAACGAGGCCAGCATCGGGGCGGACATCGTCGCCGCCATCGGCTGCCGGATGTTCGACGTCGTCGGCCTGGAGGACGACATCGACCTCTTCGTCGATGATGAAGGCCTCATCAACGGGTCAACCCTGAACCTGCCCGCGACCGTCCTCACCCACCGACTCGGCTCCCGAACCGTCATCTTCGGCACCGCCATCGCCGTCAGCGTCACCGGAGACGGTGAAACCGTCGGCCTCACCGACGCACAGCTCGCCCGAATCCAAGAGTCTCTCGCGCAGAAGCCCGACGCCGGGACCGTCGACGCCCTCGTGGAGAGCCTGTCCCCGTTCCCCACCGTGGTGAGCATGCTCCGTAACATCTAGCCGCAAGCACCGGCTGGCCCCGGGTGGGCCGGCCGGTGAGGGGTGTCCCCCTCACACTCCCCCACCGGGCGCGGTTACGGGCGTGAGCCTCCGCAGCGTGGAGCGACCCGAAGCGCCTGTACTCACCGCCCCAAGCACGCCGCAAGGCTCGGGATAGGTGGACTGTCCGCTGTCATTGCTTGTAATGCTGCTATTGTCAGTAATACGGGCATTGTAGTTAATAACGCTAATACAATTAATACCTGTAAAGACAGCATAAGCAGCAAAGACAGCATAAGCAGCAATGCTGCTTATGCCATTAATGACAGCATTAGCTGTAATGTCACTAATGACGACAAAAGAAACGAGAACGTATGCCTCCGGCACTCAATCGCACCGCGTTGGAACGGGTCATCGCCGTCATCAACGGCAAGGGTGGCGTCCTCAAGACCACACTCACCGCCAACATCGGCGGCATGCTCGCTAACAACGGCTACCGCGTACTCCTGGTAGATCTCGACCCCCAGGGCAACCTGGCCGAGGATCTCGGATACACGGACGACGACCGGGACGACACCGGCCGCGCACTGGCTCAGGCACTCATGTTCGGAGGGGGAGCGGCCCCCATTCGCGAAGTTCGACCAAACCTTGACGTATTCGCTGGAGGTCCGGCCCTCGACCAGGCCACGGCCGGTCTCGCTGCCAAAGCGAACAAGGACCCCGATGGGGCCAAGCTAGCCGTCGCTCATCTGCTGGAGCCCATTGCGGGCGACTACGACATGATCCTCATCGACTGCCCACCAGGCGATGAAACGCTCCAGACAGCGGCCGTTGCGGCCGCGCGATGGGCACTCGTCCCCGTCAAAAGTGATAAATCAAGCCGCAAAGGACTTGGTGCCGTCGCAGCGCGACTCGACGCGGTCCTCGGAGTGAATCCCACCCTCGACCTCCTCGGCGTCGTCCTGGTAGACGTCGGGACCTCTGCCCACGTCGTCCAGCGCGAGGCACGCGAACACATCGCAGAGCTCTTCAATGCCGACAACAACGTCGTCTTCACTGCCACGGTTCGCCACAGCGAAGCGACCGCCCAGGCCACCCGAGAACGGGGTCTTCTGGTGCACGAACTCGACGCACAAGTCCGCAAGGGGCCGAAGTGGTACGAGATCCGGCGGGGTGACGCGCAGGCACAAACATTTGCACCACGCACAGCATCGTCGGTCGCTGACGACCTGCAGGCAATCACCCAAGAAGTCGTGGCCAGGATTACGGCAGCAGAGAACCAGGAGGCCCTCGCATGAGCGACGAAACCCCCAACCGACAGATCGGCGGCCTCACGCCACGCGCCGGGGCTCATGACCTGAGCCGGCTCCAGGCCCGAAATCGCCCTGAACCAAAACCGGAAACCAGTGAGCAGCCCAAAACAGTTGCCTCTCCCGCTGCAAAGCCCTCGCGCACACCAGCCAAGAAGTCGGCAACCGTTGTGGTCGACACGACTGCGCGGATGACCACCTATCTGTCAGTAGCCACTCGTGATCGGGCCCGTGCAACGTACCGGGCGACGAGCCACATCGAAGGCGATAAGAGCTGGTCAGACTTCGTGGAGCGAGCCATTTTGGCAGAGGTAGAACGTCGTGAACTCTCACACAACGCAGGGGAGAGATACCAGGGTGATAGCTCGCCACTCCCAGCTGGACGACCACTGAGCTAGGGCGGTCTCCCCGCCCGTCGCTCGGCGTGAGGGACGGCGCCGCAGGCGGACAGGAACACGCCCAGTACGCCTCTGGCCGAGACGGGGAGTGGGCCGGCGTTCTACTCCTGCTTGGGGCGTGGCGCCTGTGCTTCGGCGCGGTCGGCGCGGGTGCGCTGTTCGCGTTCACTGGTGCGTGCTTGGTCGAGGTCGGAGCGCAGCTGGGTGAGTTGCTGCTCGAGGGCGGCCCGCACGTCGGTGACGCGCTGCTCGGCGTAGGAACGCTCCCTGCCGGCCTCGGCCGTAGCACTGTCTCGTTCACTGCTGACTGTGGCCAGGCGCCCGGTGAGCACAAGCGCTTCCGCCCGGGCGCTCTCGCGCTCCGTCCGGGCCTGATCGAGCAGGTCCCGGGTGCTCGCAGCATCCGTCTCGGCCCGCTCGGCACGTTCGGACGCGGCGGTGGCCTGCGCGATCGCGTCGCGCGCGGCCGCCAGCGCCTCGTCCTTGGCCGCAGTGGCCGCCGCGACGAGCTCCCGGGCCTCGGTGAGCTGTGCGGTCGTGGCCGCGTTCTCGATGCTCAGAGCGGCCACCTGGTCTGTGAGGGCGGTGATCTCGGCGGTCGCCCGTGCATTGTCCTCGCCCGCAGTGACCAGGTCGCCCTCGAGGGTGGCGGCACGCTGCTCGAGCGCGGCCAGGGTCGTGCGGAGCTCGTCGACCAGGGCAGCTGATTCCTCGGCTGCCGCGTCGGCTTCGGCGCGCTCGGCCTCGGCCTTGCGGGTAGCGGTCTCGGCGCGGTTGGCGCGGGCGGCCGCCGTGGCGACCTGCTCGGCCGCGTCAGAGGTGACGGCCTCGATCTGTGCTTCGGCTGCGTCCGGGTCCGCGACGGTGCGGAGCTCGTCGACAAGGACCACCAGCTGCTGCTGCAGGTGCTCGACCATCCCGGCGACCTGGGACCGCAGCACGCTCGCCCGCTGCCGTGCCGCATCAACGGGGAGTTTGTCGTCCTCGACGGTGCGCTCGACCCGGCCGGACTCGGCGCGGCGGGCCCGCCACGCAGCGGCGCGGTTGTGAGCGGGGTTGACGCAGTAGCCGGCGGGCCGGCCGACACCGGCCGTGGCGTCCACGGGCTCCTCGCAGCCAGGGAAACCGCAGGTGCGCACGTCGGTGATCTCAGGAATACTCATACCAATATCGTATCACTGGCAACGCAATACGTAAATGAAATAACGATAACGATAACGAAAATACGAAAAGAGCCTCTCGTCTCGGAGAGCGTGGAACCTGCCCTGCAGGTCGGCGCAGTCCGGAGCACGGATGACCTGGGCGTGCCACCCGACTGCGAGCACTGCCCCATTCCGAGGCCGCCCACCGGGACAGTTCGTGAGTTCGTGCTCGAGTGGCACTGTCGTTCGGGCGACCTTGTCAACAGGATTGAGCCCGACGGGCGCGGGGGAGCGGTGTCGGAGATTCTGGCCGAACCGTGTCGAGAGGTCGCCCTGCACGGGGACGGACCGGATTCATCGAGGGTGTCCGGGACGGTGCCCGGCGTAGTGTGGCCGACATGGACGACCTTGGTGTGCCGAATTGCGAACGGTGCTTGGTACGCATGGTGATCGAGGGCACAGATGAAGGCCCCTACTGGTGCTGCCCGGAGTGCGGTGTCGTCCGACTCGTCTGACGCTCGTCGACTTGGCGATACGCAGAAGGTCGACGGGTTGATTCCATTGCTGACGAGGTCGGGGGAGCGGTAGCGTCAACAGCATGTGCGGCAGATTCGTGGTCCCCAGCACCACCGACGAGCTGCTGAGCGTCTTCGACGCCACCGGCGACAACGCCGCCGACTGGCAGCCCTCGTACAGTGTTGCCCCCACGGATCCGGCGCCGATCGTGCGCGAGTGGATCCACGAGGAAGCAGTGCAGCGTGACCTGGACTTGGCATCGTGGGGGTTGAAGCCGGGTTGGGCGAAGCCGGGCGGTCCGGCCCCGATCAATGCACGCCTGGAATCGGTGGCCAGTAACGGCATGTTCCGCAGCGCGTTTGCCAGCCAACGGTGCCTGGTGCCCATGGCCGGCTACTACGAGTGGCAGCAGATGGACGACGGCAAACAGCCCTACTTCATCCACAGCGACGGCGATGTACTGGCGGCGGCCGGCCTGTACGCGGCCCGCCAGGAGGGCGACCTGTGGAAGATCTCGTTCACGATTATCACCCGCGCGGCGCGCGACGCGTCCGGTGAGATCCACGACCGGATGCCCGTGTTCTTGACCCCGGACGTGTGGGACCAGTGGCTGCGCCCGGAGAAGATCACCGACAAGGAGGAAGTCCTCTCGATGCTTGACCGCAGCTCCATCGCTATCGCCAAGACAGTGACGGCGTACCCGGTAGCCCGGACAGTCAACAACGTCCGTACCCTCGATAGTGAGGACTGGCGACTGATTGAACCGATCAGCTCGTAGTGCGGCGTGGGCAGCCACGGCCGATTGGGAATTCTTCGGTGTGGACCACCAAGCGGAGTCTCAGTCGAAGAAGTCGTCGTCCACTTCGACCACGGCATAGGTCTGTCGTGATTGGACGCCGACAAGGTACTTGATCATCAATTCCACGAGTCGTTGGCCGTCGATGAGGATGATGCGGGACGGTACTCCGGCGGTGTAGCTGATGGCGGCAGGTGTGAACGCGCTCGTCGTGATGAAGACACCGCGGGTGGCACCGAAACCGTGGAGAGCGCCAACGAACGCTTGGATCGTTTCGCGTCCGATGTTGCTCCCCAGCTTGTATCGCTTCGCTTGGATATAGACCTGGTCGAGGCCGAGGCCGAGGGCGTCTTGGTCGATGATCCCGTCGATGCCTTCGTCTCCGGTGCCGCCGATTCGCTTTCCGCGCTGTTCGACTCCGCCGTAGCCCATTTTGAGGAGGAGATTCACGACGGCCTGTTCGAAGAAGTCAGGATGGCTCTCTCGCAGCCGGTGCAGGAGTTCTTCACCGACTTCCTGGTGGATCCGGTTGATGCCGTCTTCGATCTGCTCGACAGGGTCAAGCACTTCCAGGCTAGGAACAGTTAGGTCCTCTTCGCTGCTCTGATCCTTCTGGGCCTGAGACGGCCAGAAAGGAGCGAACACTTCGCGCGCTTGGCCATAGGTCAAGCCGTCAGGGTTCTCCGCCATCCAGGAACGGCCAACGGCGTTGATCGCGTACTGGCCTCGAGCTGGACGGTCAATCCATCCTGCTCGAGCCGTGTTGGCGAGGACCCAGCCCATCCGATGCTCATATCGCAGGCCACCCGAGTTCAGAGTTTCTGTACGTGCGGTTTCATCGAGCCCGGCCGTTGTGGCGGCACGGTCGAAGAGGTCTTTGCGATGCAGGGTGCCGCTTTCGCTGAGGACCTGCAGGATCGGGATGATCAGCGCGGGCCAAACGGGGACAGTGAATTCTGTTTTTTGGTCACCGGCGATGCTCACGAATGCCTCCTGTTGAGTTGACTCAGGTTACCGTCAGGGCGATGATGCGGCGCCTGCTGACACCACCACCACAATGAATGACCCGAAACGATTTACAAAAAGGTCCCGGCAGACAGGGACTGATGGATGGCCAAGGCCCCTCCCGCACCAAGAGCGGCCTCGCTGCGCCCTAGTTGACCTAGCTCATGAGCAGATAGACTGTCAATACACCAACCAGACAGGATTCCGAAATTATCGCCAGCATCGTAAGTAAATTGCCAGCTTCAATGGGTGCCCGTGCGCAGCTTCGGATATCAAAGAGCTATTTGGAACTGACTGACGATGAGGTTAGTGAGGACATGTACAACGACATCGAGGACATGCGTGAAGAACGCCACCGTTTGGATGTGGTTTTGGCAGGGATTCAGTATGGAACTGGGTTGGCTGACCCAAACCCAAACTCGGTGGACGGTATGTGGTTCTAGGACCTGCAGCCGACTGGATCGGGGATGGTCGCGCCTCTGCTTTTCGGAAGTCTCTGCCACCCGTCGATCGATCCCGAGCTGGATAAGCCGAGTAGTGCGTATCCGCTTAGCTCAGCTAGAGTGAGGTGTGCCCAAACCTGATTTTCCGCGTTCGATTCTGGCGTTCCAGGAGTGGTTCGTGGATGGGCAGGCGTGCCTGGACTATCTCTTTGAGAGTCGATGGCCGGAGGGGTTCACGTGCCCGCGTTGCGGGGGCCGCGACGCGTATCCGATCGCCACCCGACG
>NZ_SOGW01000045.1:0-14792 GCF_004403075.1 Cryobacterium sp. TMT2-10
CCGCCCTTCCGCGGGCACCGACCAGGCCTGATTGACCACCACCTGCGCGTGCCGATAGCTGATCTCCCCCGACGCCAGCGCCGCCCGGGTCGCCGGGAGTTCCTGGGCCAGGGCCCGGCTCTCGGCGACCAGGTTCTCCGCGGTGCGCTGCGGCACCCGGATCGTGCAGGCCAGCTCGCTCGAGAACTCCCGTTCGGCGACCTCACGTGCGTCTCGCCGGGCCCCCGGCACCCGGGCATTGTGGTGGGCGATGGCCTGCCCGAATCGGCGGGCCGCCTCGACCCGTTCGGCCCGCCGGGCGAAGGCTGCGGCGATGTCCCGTTCTGCCTCGGCAATGGCGTCGAAATGGAGGCCCATGGCCTCTCGCTCTTCGAACACTGACGGCTTCATGAGGAACACGCTAGAGNCCACGCTAGAGGCACCCACCGACACTGCACCGGCATCCGTGGAGACTGTGGATAAGCCGATCAAACCCACATTGTGGAGGACGAGCCGAGCCCCTTCAGCCTCCGGCCGGATCCCGCCCTCAGGGGCGACGCAAGTGGTCGACGGGCATCATGACCAGGGGCGCGCGCAGCGCCACGAGCTCCCGCGCGTGCTCGTCGAGCCGTTTGTCCTCGGCCGTGATCAGCGTCAACGGCTCCACCGGTTCGGCGTGCCCGTCCGCGCCGATCGCGACGAAGATGCTCATGCACTGCGTCGTCAGCTGCAGGTCGTGCGGGGTGCGGGGGCTGCCCGAGCGCACCCGGATGCTGATGTGCATGTTGCGCTTGCCGGTATGGATGAGGCGCGCGTCCACCTCCACGATGTGGCCGATGTGGATCGGGCGGTAGAAGTGGATCCCCCCGGAGTAGACCGCGACGGCCGTCTCCGAACTCCAGGCCGCTGCGGTCGCGAAGGCGGCCTCGTCGATCCAGCGCATCACGGTTCCGCCGTGGGCGTTTCCGCCCCAATTGGCGTCGGCCGGAGCCGCCAGAAAGCGGAACACCGTTCGCGGCGTCGTGCTGTCATCGGTATATTCCTGAGCGCGCATGACGGTCTGAATGCGCTTGCGTGGCTCGAGGCGGGCCTGGGCGTTGAGTTGCAGCTCGCGGTCCACGTCGGAGTGCGGGGTCCACTTCGGCACTTCCTGCGGCCTTCCGGCGTCGTCGACGGCGACGAAGACGAGGATGCAATGGGTCGCCGGACTATATTCCCGGGCGCGTACATCCGTCGTTTCGACCGTGACGAGCACGTGCATGCTGGTGCGCCCGGTGTGGATGATGCGGGCGTGAACCTCGACCAGGTTGCCCGGCTTGATGGGTTGGGTGAAGTGCACGTTCCCGACGTAGGCGGTGACGGTGTCGGACGCGCTCCAGCCCACGGCGCAGGCGTACGCGGCCTTGTCGATCCACTCGAGTACGCTTCCGGCTGCGACGGTCGCGCCTGAGGCCGCGACGTCCTGGGGCACGGCCATGAACCGGAGGGTGATGCGGTCCTCATGGCGTGAGGCGTCTGCCGCCTCGGGGGACACGGGGGGTGTGGTCACGGGAACTCCAAGGGAAGCGGGTCGGGGCCTCGCTCCACACTTTCATACTTGGGGACCCGCGGGCTGACGCCGTTCCCTGTTCTGCAGTCGGAAGGTGAGGAGGAACAACACGAGGGCGCAGGTCTGAAGGATGCCGACGATCATGACCAGCCACGGCACCTGGTCGTAGAGGGCGCCGGCCAGCACTCCGCCGATCAGGGCGGACGCCCCCGCGAAGGCGGCGAAGACCCCGTAGGCCGTGCCGCGGTGCCCGTTCGGCACGAGGTCCGCGATCAGCGCCTGAACCGTCGATTCCTGGATGCCGGTCGCCGCACCCCAGATGAGTGCGCCGGCCAGCACCGCGCCCGCCTGGACCGACAGGGTCAGTCCGGGAACCAGCACCACCAGCAGCGGCAGGACCAGCAGCACCCGGGCGCCCGCCGCGTCGTAGGCGTAGCCGCTGACCAGGGCGGCCAGGGCCGCCGCTCCCATCGCGGCCGCGTAGATCAGCGGCACGGTCGCTAGCGGCACGATCGCGACGTCCGTGAGGTGGAATGAGATCACCCCGAAGCCGACGAGCCCGACCGTGGAGACGCCGACCGCCGCGGCCAGAAGGTAGAACGAGAGGGGAAGCCGGGGCCCGGCGGCCGGGTCCCGGTGCGCCTGGTCCGGATGCCCCGCGTCATCCGGGTCATCCGGGTCTGCCAGGTCCTCCGGGTTCGCCCGGTTCGCCCGGTTCGCCCGGTCTGGCCAGTCTGGCCGATCGGGATTCGGGGCGACGCTCTCGTTGCTCTCGTTGCTCTCGTTGCTCTCGCTGCTCTCGTACACGTTCGTGTCCGGCACGCGACGGCGTGTCCAGAGCAGAATGCCCAAACCGGCGGCTCCGGGGATCGCGAGCACGGCGAAGGCGGGCCAGAGCACGGTCGTGACCGTGATGACGGCCCAGGCGAGTAGCGGCCCGAGCAGGGACCCCAGTTGGTCGAGCAGCTTGTGCACCCCGAAACCGCGGCCGCGGCCGACGGCGCTGGCCGCATTCGCGAGCAGCACGGTCTTCGCCGGGCTCCGGATGGCCTTGCCCGTGCGGTCGCCGAGAATCAGCGCCGAGGCGAGCAGCAGGCCGGCCCCGCCGACGAACGGCGTGACGGCCAGCAGCGGAATGCAGACCGCGGTGAGGGCGTAGCCGGCGATGGCGAATCTCCAATACCGGCCGGATTTGTCGGACCAGGGCCCGGAGACCAGCCGGAGCGCGAGGGCGACCGCCTCTCCGAGGCCCGTCACGACCCCGACGATCAGCGCCGACGCACCCAGCTGTCCCAGCAGCGCCCCGGTCAGCGAATGGCCGCCCTTTGATGCCAGATCTATAACCAGGCTGACGATGCCGAGGTTCACCACGACCCGCCACGCGGACCAGGCCGGACCGGCGCCGGCCGCGGGCTCAGCACCGGGCGCCGCGCCCGCGGCAGCCCCGGCGTTGTCGGTCGAACCCGGCGTGGACATCATCCTCTCCCCCCGGGCCGGCGTCCCGGCCCATCGGCGTCCCCACCCGGTCGGCGGCCCGACCCAGTCATCCCGACCGTGTCGTCCTCACCCAGCAGTCCCCACCATTGTCGCCGACCCGCGTGCCAGCGCAAGGGGCGTGCGCCTCGTCCGCGACTCCGGATCCGCGCGTTGCGCGGTTGCGGCCCGGGGCTGCCGCCTCCCCCGAACCAATTCGACGGAGATTTTGCCAGAATCGGGCCAAAACAAGCCGAAACGGTGTTTTTAGAACAAAACTTCCGTCGAATCGGTTCGACGCCGGACCGCGTGGTCCGCCCGCGGGCGGGCTTTCGGCTAGCGGTGCTCGAGGTGCCAGGTCAGCACCTCGACGACGAGGTCGTGGTCGTCGCGCTGGGCCAGCCCGGAGACGCCGACCACGCCGATCAGTGAACCGCGCACGCGCAGGGGGAAGGCTCCGCCGTGCGCGGCGTGCGTTCTCGGGTCGAGATTCGAGTCGGTGGCGAAGTCGCGGGAACCCGCGCGGAACCGCGTCCCCACGGCGAAGGACGAGTTGGCGAACCGGCGTACGACGCGGAACTTGTTCTCGAGCCAGCCGTCGTTGTCGGCGCTGGAGCCGGGCAGGGCCCCGTGGAAGACCCGCTGCTCGCCGAAGGTGATCGACACCGTGATCGGATGCCGGCGCGCCGTTCCCAGCTCGACCAGCCGCGAGCCCACGATCCAGGCGTCCCCCAGGTCGAAGGAGTCGAACTGGAGGGTGCGTTCCTGCTCCAGGAGCAGGGGGAGGAGGCTCGCGGCCTCCGAAGCCTTCGTCATCGCATGCCTTTCGAGTGCCATCCGGGGTCTGGCCAGTCTTCCACTTGCCGCCCGCTCCTTTCCGCTCCCGTCCATTCAGCAAGGCAGACCGGTGCCCGAGTTGGTTGGTCCGATGCCGTGACATATCGACAACCATCGATACACTGGACGTACCGTCATCACGGACAAGTCGTCCCCCACGATGTGCGGACCAGGAGTTGATGCACCATGGCACACATCGAGATCTTTGAACCGGGACTCTGCTGCGGCACCGGAATCTGCGGCGTCGACGTCGACCAGGCTCTGGTCACCTTCTCGGCCGACATGGACTGGGCCCGCGCCAACGGCGGCGACATCGCCCGGTTCAACCTGGCCCAGGAGCCGCTCGCCTTCGTGGAGAACGAGGTGGCCCGCCAGTTCCTGCACACCGTCGGCCAGACGGGCCTGCCCATCGCCCTGGTCGACGGCGCCACGGTGCTGACCGGCCGCTACCCCTCCCGCGCGGAGCTGGCCGGCTGGGCCGAGCTCACCGGCGACGCGGCCAGCCACCTGGCTGCCGTGCAGCCCGAGGGGTCCAGGCGCCTCCTGGCCATGGCGACGGCGACGGCGACGCCGGCCACGACCTCGGGCAGCGCCTCCGCCCAGAAATTCGGCGACTCCGCTGCCCAGACCGACTCCGCTGCCCAGACCGACTCCGCTGCCCAGACCGACTCCGCTGCCCAGACCGACAGCGCCGCCCAGACCGACAGCGCCGAAGCGGGTTGCTGCGGCACCGGCGGCTGCTGCTAGGACTTCGCCATGACAACGCTCCGCTTCCTCGACCAGGCACCGCGCTTCCTCTTCTTCACCGGCAAGGGCGGGGTGGGCAAGACCTCCATCGCCTGTGCGAGCGCGGTGCGGCTGGCCGAGGGCGGGGCATCCGTTCTGCTGGTGAGCACCGACCCCGCCTCCAACGTGGGCCAGGTCTTCGGGGTCTCCATCGGCAACACCGTGACGGCGATCGACGCCGTGCCCGGGCTGTCGGCCCTCGAAATCGACCCGGAGCAGGCGGCCCAGCAGTATCGGGAGCGCATCGTCGGCCCGGTGCGCGGGCTGCTTCCCCCGGCCGAGGTGGCCTCGATCGAGGAACAGCTCTCCGGTGCCTGCACGACCGAGATCGCCTCCTTCAACGAGTTCACCGACCTGCTCACGGATGCCGCGTGGACGGCCGCCTACGACCACATCCTTTTCGACACCGCACCCACCGGGCACACCATCCGGCTGCTGCAGCTGCCGGGCTCCTGGACCGACTTTCTCACCGAGGGCACCGGAGACGCCTCCTGCCTCGGCCCGCTGTCGGGCCTGGAGAAGCAGCGCGCCGTCTACGCCGAGGCCGTCGCGGCCCTGGCCGACCAGGCCCGCACCCGGCTCGTGCTCGTGGCCCGCGCCCAGACCTCGACCCTGACCGAGGCCGCCCGCACCCACGCCGAGCTGGCCGGTATCGGCATGGCCCGCCAGTACCTCGTCGTCAACGGCATCCTGCCGGACGGGGTCGACGGCGGCAGTGGCGAGGGCGGCAGTGGCGGCGAGGCCGTGGCCGACCCGTTGTTCGCGGCCATCCGCGCCCGCGAGCAGCAGGCCCTCGCTCAGATGCCCGACGCGCTGAGGGCCGCGCCCACGGACTACGTGGCGCTGAAGAGTTCGAACATGGTCGGCCTGGCCGCCCTCCGCGGCCTGCTCGAACCCGAGGTGCTCCCGGCCGCGGGGCAGGGCGAGCACGCCGCCCCCTCGGCGGCCCTCCCGGATTCCCCGCTGTCCGCCCTGGTCGACGAGATCGCCGCCGGCGGGCACGGCCTGGTGATGCTGATGGGCAAGGGCGGCGTGGGCAAGACCACCCTGGCGGCATCCGTGGCCGTGGCGCTCGCCGCTCGCGGGCTGCCGGTGCACCTGACGACGACCGACCCGGCCGCCCACCTCACCGACACCCTGGCCGGCGGGGCGGGTTCCGCGGAGGTCCGGTCCCTCGTCTCCTCCTCCCTCAAGGTCTCTCGGATCGACCCGGCCGCCGAAATCCAGCGGTACACCGACACCGTCCTGCGCACCAAGGGCGCCCACCTCGACGAGCAGGGCCTGGCCATGCTGCGGGAGGACCTGCGGTCACCCTGCACCGAGGAGATCGCCGTCTTCCAGGCCTTCTCCCGCGTCATCCGGGAGGCGAAGCACAAGTTCGTGGTGATGGACACGGCGCCCACCGGCCACACGCTGCTGCTGCTCGACGCAACCGGGTCGTATCACCGCGAGATCCAGCGCCAGCTGGGCGGCACCGTGCACCTGACCACGCCGATGATGAAGCTGCAGGACCCGGAACAGACCAAGGTGATCCTGGTCACCCTCGCCGAGACCACGCCGGTACTCGAGGCCGCCGAGCTGCAGGCCGACCTGGAGCGCGCCGGCATCACCCCGTGGGCCTGGGTCGTGAACAACTCGCTCGCCGCCGCGGCACCCGCCTCGCCGTTGCTGCTCGCGCGGGCCCGGAATGAGCTGCCGGAGATCGAGCATGTGCAGGAGAAACGCGCCGCCCGCCTCGCCGTGGTACCGCTGCTGGCCGACGAGCCCGTCGGCATCCCGGCCCTGCTCGCCCTGGCCACGTCCCCGCTTCCCGCCGCGCTTCCTGCCGTAACCCGACCGTAGCCGCGGTAACCGCGGCCCCCGCAGCCACCACTGGGTCACCGCCGGGACCCCGCCGAGCCCCGCCGAGCCGTGAGTTGCGCCCCACTTTTTCGTGAAAACAGGAGCCATGCTCACGGCTCGGCGAACCGTTTGGGCTGCCCGGGACGCCAGGGCCCGGAACGCTAGGGCTGGAGCGGGCGCGCGGCGCGACCGGCGAGGGCCCGCCGGACGGACCAGACGACGATGACGCCCGCGAGGACCATGGTGGCCAGGCCGAGCCCGGAGTAGCCCACGGCGCTCAGCACCAGGCCGGCCAGGGCGCCGCCGAGCGCGCCGGCCGCGTTCATCGACAAGTCGGAGAACCCCTGCAGCGCCGCGCGGTCGTGCACGCCCACGGACTCGGCGATCAGGGCGGAACCGGCGACGACGGATGCCGACCAGCCCAGCCCGAGCAGGATCAACCCCACCGTCATGGCGGTCTGGGATTCCCCGGCCAGCCAGAAGATGGTCAGAGAAGCCAGCAGCAGCGCCTGTCCGGACAGGATGACGGGCAACCGTCCGACCCGGTCGGCGAGAGCGCCGAAAACGGGGGAGAGGGCGTACATGCCGGCCACGTGCAGGCTGATGGTCAGCCCGACGACGGTCAGGGTGGCGCCGTGGTCGCGCAGGTGTACCGGGGCCATCGACATCAGGGCGACCATGGTGGCGTGGCTGAGCGCGATCACGGCCACGGCGAAGCGGGCCTGGGAGTTGGTGCGCACGATGGCGAGGCCGCCGCGCTTGATCGGGGCTGAGGCGTCGACGCCCCGGGCCGCCAGGGCGGTGAGCAGGGGGTCCGGACGCAGCCCGACGGTGTACACCAGCGCCGCGCCGACCGTGGCGAGCAGGGAGAACGCGAACGCGCCGGTCAGCGGCGGCAACCCGAGGGCCGAGCCCACCACCTCGCCGGGGCCGAAGAGGTTCGGGCCGAGCACGGCGCCGATGGTCGTCGACCACACCACGATGGACAGGTCGCGCGCCCGGAACTGCGTGCTGGCCAGGTCGGTGGCGGCGAAGCGGGCCTGCAGGTTCGTGGCAGAACCGGCGCCGAGGAGCATCAGGGCGAGCAGCAGAAGCGGGAAGGTGTCGACCGCGACCGCCGTGATCGCCAGCACGGCGCCGGTGCCCGCGATCAGAGAGCCGGCGGCCAGGGACCGGCGACGGCCGCGCGATTGCGCCAGGCGGGCCAGCGGAACGGCGACCAGGGCGGCGCCGAGGGTGCTCATGGTCGCCGCCATGCCGGACCAGGCGCTGGACCCGGAGAGCTGGGCCGCCAGGAGCGCGCCGAGGGACAGGGTGGCGCCCATGCCGATGCCGCCGAGGATCTGGCCGATGATGAGCACCCTGACCACCGCGCGCTGCATCGGGCTGTGGTCAGCCGGACCGCTCACGGGTTCGGCCACGGCGCTCGACGGCAGGGCCGCATCCTCGCTCAGGATGTGAAGGTCTTCCGCAACTCGGATCCCTTGAAGGGCTTGCCCGCCAGGGGAGCGAGGAGGCAGAAATCGAAGGCGCCCGCGGCAATGAACACGGCGCCCAGAGCGGCGAGCAACCACCACCATCCGCCGAGGATCGCGGCCAGTATGACCAGAACGACGCCCGCGATGATGCGAACCCATCGACCCGCGGTCGATCCGAGGAACTGAATGACAGCCATCAGGCACTCCCTTGATAAGTGTTCCCAGCATACCCCCGGGGGTACACGGATGTTTCCGATCAGGCCGTGGCGATGAGGAGTGTGTCGAGGGCGTAGCCGGCGCCGTCCCCGGGGGCTTCCGGGTCGGTGGCCAGGTCGCGCCGTATGGTCTCGCAGCGTACGATCCGCGAGGGATCGACGGCCGAGCGCAGCAGCTCCGGGGTGTACAGGATGCCCGGGTCGGCCGGCCCTGGAGCCCCGGTGCCGATGTTGGTCCGGTCGTGGCCGAGCACGAGCAGGTGCCCGCCGGGGGAGAGCCACTCGGCGGCGCGGGACAGCACGGCCCGCAGGGCGTCTTCCTGCAGGTGCAGGTAGATCACCGTGACCAGGTCGAAGGTCTCGCCGGAGGGGGCCCAGGTGGTGGCGTCGCCGACCTGCCAGTCCACCGCCACGCCGCTCTCGCGGGCATGCTCGGCGGCCTGGCCGATGGCTTCGGCGGAGAAGTCCACGGCGGTGACGTTCCAGCCCCTGGCCGCCAGCCAGATCGCATTGCGGCCGTCGCCGGTCGCCAGGTCGAGCGCGCGTCCGGGCGCCCACGGGGTCACGGTGTCCTGCACGATCTGCGCCGGAACGGCGGACCAAAGCCGGCCGGGCCGGCCGCCCTGAGCCTCCCGGGCGAGGCGGTAGCGGGTGTCCCAGTCGTTGGCGTCCATCGTCGTGTCCCTTCGGGCTGCATCCAGTCGGTGGCACGGATGCCGGCAGCAGCCAGTTTCGCACAGCCACCCGGGTCAGCGGGAGAGGGCGGCGAGCTCGGCGCGGGTGGAGGCGCCCACCTTGCGCAGCAGGTTGGCGACGTGGAACTTGACCGTGTTCTCGCTGATCGAGAGCGTTTCGGCGATCGCGCGGTTGCGTGCCCCCGAGGCCACCAACTCGAGCACGCCCTTCTCGCGGGGGCTGAGTCCCCAGGCCGCGGCCGCGGTGAGCGGCGCGAGCGGCACATCGAGGGGGAGGGTGACGGCCATCTCCGAACCCCAGCCCGTCGTCGCCTCCACGCGCAGGCTGCCGAACACGTCGGCCACCCGGCTCGCCAGCCGGCTGACACTGGGGCTGTCGGGGGTGAGCTCGCCGGCGCCGTCGTCGCGGATGTGGATCAGCAGGTTGCTGCCGTCGCAGTCCCAGTGCACCCGCACGCGGGTGACGCCGGGCTGCTCGACCAGGGCGAGCACGGCTCCGCGCACGATCGCACGGGCGGCGTGGGCCACCTCGCCCGGGAGGGCGCGGCCGTTCACCGGCGGCTCGATGAACTGCACGTCGAGGCCCCCGAACCGCACCAGCGGGCGCAGGTCGTCGCGCAGTCGTTCGAAGGCCCGCGCCACGGGCTCCTCGGAGAGGGACCGGTCCCGGTCGGAGACGGCGCGCAGTTGCACCATGGCCTTCGCCGCCAGGTCGATCGCGGTCTGCCGGGCCGACGCGTCGCTCGTGCTGCTCGAGCGAAGCACGGCGAGCAGGGACTCGAGGGTGGTGGCCTGGGCGTCGGTGAGGTCGGCGATCACGCGGGCGCGTTCCGCGGCCGCCGAGCGTGAATCCCACGGTTCGATCGGGTGGGTTGGAGGCGCACTGTTCATGAGGAAAGCCTACCCACGAGGGACGCTGCCACCCGAACGGGCAGGTTACCCGCTCGTTCGGTGGGCCGCAGACCCGTCCGAAAGAGTAGACGATGAGGTAATGCCCACACGCACCACCGTTCCTCTCCGCGTGACGGAGTCCCTCGCCGCCATCGCGGCCGAACAGGCCGACGCCATTCGCCGGTTCCTGGCCTCGGACGTTGCCGCCGGCACGGCCTCCGGCGGCCCTGCGTCGGTAGAGTCGGCCGCTGCGGAGCTCCGCGCCGCCCGCCGCGTGTTCGTGCTCGGGGCCGGCCGGTCCGGCCTGGCCCTGCGCATGACCGCGATGAGGCTGATGCATCTGGGGCTGGAGGTGCACGTGGTCGGCGAGGTGACGACGCCGGCCATCGCTGCCGGGGACGTGCTCCTGGTCGCGAGCGGCTCCGGCAGCACGGCAGCGATCGTGCGGGCCGCCGAGACGGCGACGGCAGCCGGCGCGCGGGTCACCGCGATCACGACCGCGCCCGCTTCACCCCTCGCAGCGCTGGCCGCTGTGACCGTCGTCATCCCCGCCGCGCAGAAGCAGGACCACGGCGGCCGGCTGTCGATCCAGTACTCGGGCGGCCTGTTCGAACAGGTCGTGGTCGTGCTCGGCGACGCGATCTTCCACAGCCTGTGGACGGCATCCGGGGCCACCGCCGACGAGCTGTGGCCCCGGCACGCGAACCTCGAATAGCCCCTTTCCCACCCTCCCCGCACCCATCCAGATTCACCCCGAACCGGAAAGAAGACCATCATGAAGCTTCAAGTCGCCATGGACGTACTCACCACGGATGCCGCCCTCGAATTGGCCGCGAAGGTCGCCCCCTACGTCGACATCATCGAGCTCGGCACCCCGCTGATCAAGGCCGAGGGCCTGCGGGCCGTGACCGCCGTCAAGACCGCGCACCCGGACAAGACCGTCTTCGCCGACCTCAAGACGATGGACGCCGGCGAGCTCGAGGCCGACATGGCGTTCACGGCCGGCGCCGACCTGGTCACGGTGCTCGGCACGGCCGGAGACAGCACCATCGTCGGAGCGGTCGCCGCGGCGACCAAGCATGGCAAGGGTGTCGTCGTCGACTTGATCGGCGTCGCCGACAAGGTGGCCCGGGCCCGCGAGGTGACCGCGCTCGGCGCCGCCTTCGTCGAGATGCACGCGGGCCTCGACGAGCAGGCCGAGCCCGGCTTCTCCCTCGCGACGCTGCTGAACCAGGGCGAGACCGCCCGGGTACCGTTCTCCCTGGCCGGCGGCGTGAGCGTCGCCACCATCGCCTCCGTGCATCGCGCCGGGGCGAAGGTCGCTGTGGCCGGCGGTGCGATCTACGGCGCCGAGGACCCCGCCGCCGCAGCGGCCGCCCTGCGCGCCGCCATCATCTAGCGGGCCTTCGTACCCGACGCATCGGCTCACCGTTCGAAAGCGCGACGCCCGTGCAGTCACGCAAAAAGCACCCTCGTTCTGGGAACGACGGTGCTTTTTGGTGGTGACGCTAGGCGGGCGGGCGGGCGGGTTGGGCGGATCGAACGGTAGGGCGGAGGTCAGCCGAGGAGCAACTTGGCGAGCTGGTCGACGGAGTAGACGGTTGCGGTCGCGCCGACGGCCTCGGTGGGGGAGCCGTAGCCCCACTCCACGAGGATGGTCGGGACGCCGTGCGCGGCAGCCCCCTCGGCGTCGTACCGGCGGTCGCCGACCATGACGGGAGTGGCGAGGTCGGCCCCGACCGTGCCGAGTCGCGACAGCGCCTCTTCCACGATGTCGGCCTTGGAGCTGCGGGTCTCGGTGTCCGAGGAACCGACCATCGCGGTGAAGTACTTCCCCAGGTCGAAGTGCTCGAGCACGGCGACGGCGTGGTGCTCCGGCTTGCTGGTGGCGAGGGCCATCGGGATCTTCGCCTCGTGGATGCGCTCGAGCAGCCCGGCGACGCCAGGGTACACGGCCGTGTCCAGCATCCGTTCCTGGTAATCGGCGCGGTACACGGCGAGAGCCTCGACGGCTTCATCGGGGGTCATCCCGGCGTATTCGCTGAACGCGGCCAGCAGGGGCGGGCCCACGTAGGAGAGCAGTTCGGTGTCGGTGGGAACCGGACGACCGAGAAGTGCGAAGGTGCGAGCGAGTGAGTTGGTGATGGCCGGGGCGGAATCGGTGATCGTTCCGTCAAGGTCAAAAAGTATGGCACTCCAGGTGCGAGTCAATGTCGATTTCACTCGCTAATACTAGGGGGCCCAGCCGCAAACGCCTGCACGAATTAAAAAAGTGAGCCCGCCAGCCCTAGAAGAGCCGGGACTGGGTGTCGTCGAGTCCGCGCATGGCGTCGTAGTCCAGAACGAGGCAGCGGATGCCGCGATCCTCGGCCAGTGTGCGGGCCTGCGGCTTGATGATCTGGGCCGCGAAAACCCCGGCCACGGGGGCCAGATGCGGGTCGCGGTTCATCAGCTCGAGGTAGCGGGTGAGCTGCTCGACGCCGTCGATGTCGCCGCGTCGTTTGAGCTCGACGGCGACCGATCCGCCGTCGGCGTCCCTGGCCAGGATGTCGACCGGGCCGATCGCGGTCATGTACTCTCGGCGCACGAGGGTGTGACCGTCGCCGAGCAGGTGGATGTGCTCGGCCAGGAGTTTCTGCAGGTGCGCTTCGACGCCGTCCTTGATCAGCCCGGGGTCGATCCCGAGCTCGTGGGCGGAGTCGTGCAGCACCTCGAAGATGCTCACGATGAGCTGGTCGGCGGTCTTGGCGTGGGTGACCGTCCAGACCGCGGTGACGCCGGCATCCGTCTGTTCGTCGTCCGGCTCGGTCAGGGCCAGGCTGCACGGCGGGCTCATCCAGTTGAGCGGCTTGTACGAGCCGCCGTCAGAGTGCACGAGCACACTGCCGTCCGACTTGAGCAGGAGCAGGCGGGTGGCCAGCGGCAGATGCGCGTTCAGCCTCCCGGCGTAGTCGACGGAGCATTTCGCAATCACAAGGCGCACCGTTCGAGCCTAACCGCGCCGGGGCATCCGTTCGCCCACCCGGACGCCCCCGTGCGCCCCACCCGTGCGTCCCACCCGTGCGTCCCGCCCGCCGCTCCCGCCCGCTCCGGGTGAACCAATTCGACGGAGATTTTGCCGATCTGGGCCCCAAACGGCCCAAAACCGGCTTTTTACAGCAAAATCTCCGTCGAATTCGTTAGGAGACGGGCGCGGTGGGCGAGGCGGGCGCGTAGCTGCGCTCGCGCGCGGCGGGCGCGGCCAGGCCGGCCAGCACCATCAGGGCGAGGATCAGGTAGAGAGCGTTGAGGATGCCCCAGGCCTGGCCGAGCAGGCCGAGCACGGGCGGGCCGACGAGAAAGGCGAAATAGCCGATCATGGCGACCGCGCTCACCCGCGCCGCGGCATTCTTCGTGTCGTCGGCGGCCGCCGACATGCCCACCGGGAAGCCCAGCGAGGCGCCCAGCCCCCAGAGGATCGCACCGGCGTACAGCGTCCATCCGCCCGGCGCCAGAATGAACAGGATCAGCCCGACGATGCCCACCAGCGCGGATACCCGCAGCACCGGCACTCGGCCGAACCGGTCCAGGATGGGGCCGCCGACGATGCGGCCGGCGGTCATCGCGCTGACGAAGACGCCGAAGACGATCGCGCCCTCGGTGTTGCTCAGGCCGTGCCCGTCGACGGCGGCCAGCGCCAGCCAGTCATTGGCCGACCCCTCGGCGAACGTCATGCCGAGGACGATGGTTCCGATCAGCAGGATCTTCGGGTCGCTCCAGACCGACAGGCTCGCGCGCAGCCGGGCCCGCCAGCTCGGGGCGGGGGCTTCGGCCCCTCGCAGCTCGTCGCCCAGTTCGGGCCGCTGCGGGATCGAGCGCACGCCGATGACGGCCGTGGCCAGCACGAGGATCGAGATCGCGGCGAGGTGCCAGAACACCGGCAGCCCCACGAAGGACGCCCCGGCGCCGAGGAGGGCGCCGATGACGGTGCCGAAGCTGAAGCAGGCGTGCATCAGCGGCATCAGGGTCTTGCCGATCTCGCGCTCGACCGCCGCCCCCTCGACGTTCATCATGACGTCGAGTGCTCCCATGCCGATGCCCACGAGCGCGAGACCGGCGAAGACCAGCCCGGTCGACGCCAGCAGGCTCGCCCCGACGCCCACGGTGACCAGCCCGACTGTGGACAGCGCCACGCTCAGCACCATGGCGCGACGGGCGCCGAAGCGGGCCAGCAGCGTGACCGCGCCGAGCAGACCGACCACCGACCCCCCGGACAGCCCGAAGATGACGATGCCGACCTCCGCGGTCGAGAGCTGCAGCCCGTCCCGCACGGCCGGGATGCGGGACATCCAGGTGGCCAGGGACAGGCCGCTGATCAGGAAGATCGCGAACACGGCGTTGCGCCAGGCGAGCAGGTCGCGGCGGGCGGCGTGGGCGACGGATGTTCCGGCGGCGCGGGCAGGCTGGGGCACGAGGGGTCCTGTTGATCAGAGAGGCAAAAAGAATGAGGGACTACCAAACTATCAACCCGTTGTACCGGCCCAGTCGGGCCCCAGTGCGGCTAGATCGTGAAGCCCAGGGCGCTCATCATCTCCCGGCCGTCGGGGGTGATCTTCTCGATGCCCCACGGCGGCATCCAGACCCAGTTGATCCGGAAGGCGTCGACGACGCCGTCCAGGGCGATCCCGGTCTGTTCCTCGAGTACGTCGGTCAGCGGGCAGCCGGCCGAGGTGAGGGTCATGTGGATGATCAGGGCGTTGTTCTCGTCATCCCAGCCCAGGTCGTAGATCAGCCCGAGGTCGACGATATTGATGCCGAGCTCCGGGTCGATCACGTCCTTGAGGGCCTCCCGCACTTCTTCGAAGCGCGCCGCGCCCAGCGTCGACTCCGCCGGCTGAACGAACTCCATCGACGCCACGCCGGCCGTGTCCGGGCTCAACTGGCCACCGCGGCGCTCTGGTAACGGTCATAGCCTTCGTCTTCGAGGCGGTCGGCGAGTTCGGGGCCGCCCTGCTCGGCGATCCGGCCGTCGACGAACACGTGCACGAAGTCCGGCTTGATGTAGCGC
>NZ_SOGW01000021.1:0-28576 GCF_004403075.1 Cryobacterium sp. TMT2-10
ACGACGGCTCCCTTCCCGTGGAGTGGCTCCTCGCCGAATGGCCCACCGGGGCGCCGGCCCCGACCGATTACTGGCTCTCCACCCTGCCGGACACGACCCCCCTGAAAGAACTCGTCCGCCTGGCCAAAATCAGGTGGCGCATCGAGCACGACTACCGCGAACTGAAAACAGGCCTCGGCCTCGCGCACTTCGAAGGCCGCACCTACGCCGGATGGCACCACCACATGACTCTCGTGACCGCCGCCCACCTCTTCATCACCCAGCTGCGGCTGACCCGCCCAAAAGCGGTTGGGGCAGGCTGAGCCTCTACGGCATCCTCAGAGAACTCCAACGAGTCCTCGCCGTCTATCTCGGATACTGTCCCCACTGCCGACAACGAGCCCCAACATAACTAAGTANGGCTGGCGCACACCGGGACCGGGCCGGGAATACAACGCGGGCGCCGACGGTTACCGCCACAGTGAGTGAAACCATCAAAGTAGACATCTGGTCCGATGTGCAGTGCCCCTGGTGCTACATCGGCAAGCGCAAATTCGAGGCCGGGGCGGCCCTGTTCGACGGCGAGGTCGAGGTCGAGTACCACAGCTACGAACTCGCGCCGGATACCCCGGTCGATTTCGACGGCAGCCCCGTCGACTACCTCAGCCAGCGCAAGGGCCTGCCCCTCGCCGACGTCGAGCAGATGCTCGAGCGGGTCACCGGGATCGCCCAGAGCGTCGGTCTGCACTACGACTACGACTCCGTGCACCAGACGAACACCGTCATCTCGCACGAGCTGCTGCACTACGCCAAAGCCCAGGGCCGCCAGCTCGAGATGAAGGAACGCCTGCTCAAGGCCTACTTTGTCGACGGCCGGCACGTGGGCCGGATCGAGGACCTGGCCGACCTGGCCGCCGAGATCGGTCTGGACCGGGACGACGTCGTGCGCTCCCTGACCGCGCACGAGTTCCTGGCGGCGGTCAAGGCCGACGTCGCTCAGGCCGCCGCCTACGGCATCCAGGGGGTGCCCTTCTTCGTGATCGACGGAAAATACGGCATCTCCGGTGCGCAGGAGCCTGATACCTTTGCGCAGGCTCTCGGCCAGGCTCAGTCCGAAAAAATCGAGGAGAAGAACAAATGACCGATGTGACCACCACCCCGGCCGTCCCCACCGAGGCCGTCTCCACCCCGGCCGTCCCCACCGAGGCCGCGCCGGTTCCCACGATCGAACTGCTCGGCCAGTCCGAGTCCGGCGCCTGCTGCGGCGCCGACGGCTGCTGCGGAGCCTGACTCCTCACCCCGCCGAGCCGTGAGTTTTACTCGTGTTTTGCGCCAAAACAGTGGCGGAACTCACGGCTCGGCGGGCGGGGAGAGGCCAGCTTGGGGGCGGTCACCAGCCATCCTGGCGTCTGTGAGAATTGAACGGATGATACCTGCAACCACGATCGGTCCGGCGAAGCCGCTCCAGATCGGCCCGCTCACGCTCGACGTGCCCGTCGTGCTCGCCCCGATGGCCGGCATCACCAACACCGCGTTCCGCCGGCTCTGCCGCGAGTTCGGTGCGGGCCTCTACGTCAGCGAGATGATCACCTCCCGCGCGCTGGTCGAGCGCACCCCGGAATCGATGCGCCTGATCCGGCACCACGAGAGCGAAACCACCCGCTCGATCCAGCTCTACGGGGTTGACCCGAAAACCGTCTCCGAGGCGGTCACCATGCTCGTCGCGGAGGACCGCGCCGACCACATCGACCTGAACTTCGGCTGTCCCGTGCCCAAGGTCACCCGCAAGGGCGGTGGCGCCGCACTGCCCTGGAAGCTCGGGCTGTTCCGGCAGATCGTCGAGGCCGCGGTGACCGCCGGCGGCTCCGTGCCGGTCACGATCAAGATGCGCAAGGGCATCGACTCCGACCACCTCACGTACCTGGAGGCCGGCAAGGCGGCCGAAGGCGCCGGCGTCGCCGCCATCGCACTGCACGCCCGCACGGCGGCCGAGCACTACTCCGGCCAGGCCGACTGGTCGGCCATCACCACGCTCAAGAACACCGTCACCAGCGTCCCGATCCTCGGCAACGGCGACATCTGGTCCGCCGAGGACGCCCTGCGCATGGTGGCCGAGACCGGATGCGACGGAGTCGTCGTCGGACGCGGCTGCCTGGGCCGCCCGTGGCTGTTCGGCGACCTGGCCGCGGCCTTCCGCGGCGACCTGGCCACCGCCCGGATCCAGCCCCGCCTCGGCCAGGTCGCGGACACGTTCCGCCGCCACGCCGAACTGCTCACCGAATTCTTCGAGAGCGAAGAGCGGGCCTGCCGCGACATCCGCAAGCATGTGGCCTGGTACTTCAAGGGTTACCCGGTCGGCGGCGACCTTCGGGCCAGCCTCGCGTCAGTGGTCTCGCTCGCGCAGCTCGACGACCTGCTCGGCACGCTCGACGGGGAGCAGGAATACCCGGGCGCGGGTGCCGAGGGCCCACGCGGACGCGCGGGCAGCCCGAAGAGGACCGCCCTCCCCGAACACTGGCTCGACTCCCAGGAGATCGAAGGCGCCGAACGCGCCAACCTGACCGAGGGCGAAGGGGACACAAGCGGTGGCTAACGAGACCGGGTACAGCACCCACGACGAACAGCGCTGGCTGCCGGAGCAGCACGGGTCCAGGCGCAGCGATTTCGCGCGCGACCGGGCCAGGCTGCTGCATTCCAGCGCGCTGCGGCGGCTCGCCGCCAAGACCCAGGTGCTCAGCCCCACCGCTGGCCTCGACTTCGCCCGGAACCGGCTCACCCATTCCCTCGAGGTGGCCCAGGTCGGCCGGGAGCTCGCCCTGCGGCTCGGACTCGACCCCGACATCGTCGACACCGCGTGCCTCGCGCACGACATCGGGCATCCGCCGTTCGGCCACAACGGCGAGCGTGCGCTGAACGACTGGTCCGCCGACATCGGCGGCTTCGAGGGCAACGCGCAGACCCTGCGCCTGCTCACCCGCCTCGAACCCAAGGTGTTCGGGGCCGACGGCCGCAGTTACGGGCTCAATCTCACCCGGGCCAGCCTCGACGCCAGCTGCAAGTACCCGTGGCCGGACGAGTCCTCGGTGGCCGACCCGAGCGGGCGCGCCAAATTCGGTTTCTACCAGGACGACCGGGCCGCCTTCGAGTGGATGCGCGCCGCCGCGCCGGACCGGCGCCTCTGCATCGAGGCGCAGGTGATGGACCTCTCGGACGACATCGCCTACTCCGTGCACGATTTCGAGGATGCCGTGGTCAACGGCTACGTCGACGTCGCCGCCCTCAACGGCCAGGCCAGCGCCGAACTCGTCCCGTCGATGCACGCCTGGATCGGCGGCGCCGTGTCACACGAGGAGCTCGCCCAGGCCTACGACCGGATCGGGGCGATGGACTCCTGGCTGCGCACCTGGACGGCGGGCCGCCGCGACCAGGGACGACTGAAGACCCTCACCAGCCAGCTGATCGGCCGCTTCTCCGGTGCCGCCGTGCACGCCACCCGGCAGTCCTACCCGATGGACAGCCTGCTCCGGTTCGGGGCCCACGTCGTGGTGCCGCGGGAGATCCAGGCCGAGATCGCCGTACTCAAGGGCGTCGTTGCCGCGTTCGTCATGTCCAACAACACCCGGCAGCCGATCTACACCCAGCAGCGTAAAGTGCTTGGCCTGCTGGCCGAACGCCTGTACACCTCGGGCGACGAGCACCTCGACGCCGGATTCACCGAGGACTGGCGCGCCGCCTCCGACGATGCCGCCCGCAAGCGCGTGGTCGTGGACCAGGTGGCCAGCCTCACCGACCAGTCCGCGCTGGCCTGGTACGAACGCCTCGTGCAGAACTGAGCCCGGCCCATCCGTAACTCCACACACCGTATCTCCACAAACCGGTGCACCGTAACGAACACCGACCCGGGCAGGACTAGCATTCAGCTATGGCAGGCCTGATTCGACAAGACGACATCGAAGAGGTCAAAGCCCGCACCAACATCGCCGACATCGTCAGCGACTATGTGAGCCTCAAGTCAGCCGGGGTCGGGTCGATGAAAGGCCTCTGCCCGTTCCACGACGAGCGCAGCCCCAGCTTCCATGTCCGCCCCCAGGTGGGGTTCTACCACTGCTTCGGCTGCGGCGAGAGCGGCGATGTCTACTCGTTCCTGCAGAAGATGGACCACGTCAGCTTCAGCGAGGCCGTCGAACGCCTCGCCGGGCGCGTCGGCATCGAGCTGCACTACGAGGGCGGCGCGGGCGAGGCGCCCGACCACACCAACCGGGCCCGGCTGTACGCGGCCAACCAAGCGGCCGCCGACTTCTTCGTCGAGCGGCTCGGCAGTGCGGGCGCCGCCGTCGGGCGCACCTTCCTCGGTGAACGCGGCTTCGACGCCCTGGCGGCCGCCCGCTTCGGCGTGGGTTTCGCCCCGAAGAGCTGGGACGAACTCACCAACCACCTCCGGGCCAAGGGGTTCACCACCGAGGAGCTCACGCTCTCCGGGCTGGTCTCCAGCCGTGAAGGAGCGAGCGGCGTCTACGACCGGTTCCGCGGTCGCCTGGTCTGGCCGATCCGTGACATCACCGGGCAGACCATCGGCTTCGGCGCCCGCAAACTGCTCGACGACGACAAGGGCCCCAAGTACCTCAACACGCCCGAGACACCGATCTACCACAAAGCCCAGGTGCTCTACGGGCTCGACCTCGCCAAACGGGACATTTCGCGTGGGCACCAGGTCGTCGTCGTCGAGGGGTACACGGATGTGATGGCGTGCCACCTGGCCGGGGTCACCACCGCCGTGGCCACCTGCGGCACCTCCTTCGGTGTCGACCACATCAAGGTGCTGCGCCGCGTTCTCGGCGACGACAGCGGGGTCGGCGAGGTCGTGTTCACGTTCGACCCGGATGCCGCCGGCCAGAAGGCGGCCATGCGCGCCTTCAGCGAGGAGCAGCGTTTCACCGCCCAGACCTTCGTGGCGGTCGGTCCGGAGGGACTGGACCCCTGCGACCTGCGCCTGCACCGCGGCGACGACGCCGTGCGCCGGCTGATCGACTCGAAGAAGCCCATGTTCGAGTTCATGATCCGGCAGCTGCTCGGCCAGTACAACCTCGACACCGTGGAGGGACGGGTGGCCGCGCTCCGCTCCGCGGCGCCGATCGTCAGCGACATCCGCGACCCTGCCCTGCGCCCCGGGTACACCCACGAACTGGCCCGCATGCTCGGGATGGAGCTCGGCGAGGTCGGCAAGGCCGTCTCCGCGGCCCTGACCCGCTCACGGTCCTCCGGGTCCGGGGAGGACACCGCCCGGCACGCCGGCCGGGACGACGCGCCGCGGGAGCAGCCCTTCTCCATGGTCGACCTCGCCACCGATCCGGTCACCCGGCTGGAACGCGACGGCCTGATGGCCATGCTCCAGCGCCCGACCGTGGTCGGGCTGGAACTGCTCCAGCGCGCCGTGCAGACCACGTTCTCGAACCAGTCCCTGGCCGTCGTGCGCGACGCCATCGCCGCCAGCCTGACGCACCACGCCGCATCGGACTGGCTGGACCGGGTCGTCACCGAGGTTCCGGCCCCGCTGGAAAACCTGGTCAAGGACCTGGCCATGGCGTCTCTGCCGGAGCGCTCCGAGGGGGCGGTGGCCCGGTACGTGCGCGATGTCACGGTCGCCCTGGTCGACCGCGACCTGCTGCGACAGAAGGCCGAGCTGCTCGGGCGCCTCCAGCGGGCGGATGCCTCCAACCGAGAGGTCTACGTGGCGATCCAGCGTGAACTGGTGCGGGTCGAAGCCGAGAAGCGCAACCTCCGCGAGGAGTGAGGCCCGAGCCCCGGCGGCCCCGAAAGCCGGGCGCTGCACGTTGCAGCTCGGTAAAGATGCTCCGTGAACCGGCTGGTAATCGGGCCTTCTGTGCTAATTCTTTTCCTACAGCAATGCAGGCGTGTGCGTTACGGCCCCGCGCCCCGCATCGGATTTCTAGAGGAAGAGGCTCACGGCTATGGCATTCCCATCCACTTCACGCGCGAAAGGCATCAGCGCCGCGGCAGTCGTCGCTGTCGCCGCGCTGACCCTCGCGAGCTGCTCCGCAGGCGGGTCGACCGATAAGAGCACCAGCGGCGGCGGCTCCATCACGATCGGCACGACCGACAAGGTCACGACGCTCGACCCCGCCGGCTCCTACGACAACGGCTCGTTCTCGGTGCAGAACCAGGTCTTCCCATTCCTGATGAACACGCCGTACGGCAGCCCCGACGTCGAGCCCGACATCGCCACCAAAGCCGAGTTCACGAGCCCGACCGAGTACACGGTCACGCTCAAGCCCGACCTGAAGTGGGCCAACGGAAACGACCTCACGTCCTCCGACGTGAAGTTCACCTTCGACCGCCAGCTGGCGATCGCGGACGACAACGGCCCGTCGTCGCTGCTCTACAACCTCGCCAGCGTGGCAGCGCCTGACGACACCACCGTCGTCTTCACGCTCAAGCAGGCCGACGACCAGATCTTCCCGCAGATCCTGTCCAGCCCGGCCGGCCCGATCGTCGACGAGGATTCCTTCTCCGCCACCGCGCTCACCTCCGACAACGACATCGTCAAGGCGAACGCCTTTGCCGGCCAGTACGTCATCACCAGCTACGATTTCAACAACCTGGTCGGTTACAAGGCCAACAAGGACTACGCGGGACTCCTCGGCCCGGCGAAGACGGATGTCGTCAACGTCAAGTACTACGCCGACGCCTCCAACCTCAAGCTCGACGTTCAGCAGGGCAACATCGACGTCGCGTTCCGCAGCCTCTCGGCCACGGACATCGAAGACCTCCGCGGCAACGACAAGGTCAAGGTCGTTGACGGTCCCGGCGGCGAGCTCCGCTACGTCGTCTTCAACTTCGACACCCAGCCGTTCGGTGCCAAGACCCCCGAGGCAGACCCGGCCAAGGCTCTCGCCGTGCGCCAGGCGGTTGCCGACCTCGTCGACCGCGAGGAAATCGCCAAGCAGGTCTACAAGGGCACCTACACGCCCGTGTACTCCTACGTGCCCGCCGGCCTGACCGGTGCCACCGAGTCCCTCAAGGGCCTCTACGGCGACGGCAAGGGCGCCCCGGACCGCGACAAGGCGAAGGCGACCCTCGCCGCGGCCGGCGTGACCGGCCCGGTCGTGCTGAACCTGCAGTACAGCAACGACCACTACGGTCCCTCCTCGGGCGACGAGTACGCCCTGGTCAAGGACCAGCTGGAAGCCTCCGGCCTGTTCACGGTCAACCTGCAGACCACCGAGTGGGTTCAGTACGCCAAGGACCGCACGACCGATGTGTACCCCGTGTACCAGCTCGGTTGGTTCCCGGACTACTCCGACGCCGACAACTACCTGACCCCGTTCTTCCTCGAGGGTGGCTTCCTGAAGAACCACTACAGCGACCCTGAGGTCGACGCTTTGATTTTGAAGCAGGCCGTCACGGCCGTCCCCGCGGAGCGCACCAAGCTGATCGAGGACATCCAGGACAAGGTCGCCGCCCAGCTGTCGACCGTGCCGCTGCTGCAGGGCGCCCAGGTGGCCGTCACCGGCACCGACGTGACCGGCACCAGCGACACCCTCGACGCGTCGTTCAAGTTCCGCTACGCTGCGCTGAAAAAGGGCTGAGTCCCGACCGGCTAGAGTTTCTCTAATTTGAAATCCGGGGGCACCCAGCAATTTCATTGCTGGGTGCCCCTCTCATTTTTCCAGCGTTAGGCAGGCATGACCACTGTGAGCATGCGTCCCACGGCCCCTCGGGCCGCCGGACCCAAGAAACGAACTTCGTCCGGCGGTGGGATCGGCCGGTACGTCCTGATCCGCTTCCTGCTGATCATCCCCACGATGTTCATCCTCGTCTCCATGGTCTTCTGGCTGATGCGCCTCACCGGCGACCCGATCACGGCGGCCCTGGGCGGTCGCCTCGGGCCCGATCAGCTGGCAGAGCGCATCCACGCGGCCGGCTATGACCGCCCGATCCTGGTGCAGTACGTGGAGTACCTCGGCCAGATCTTCACCGGCAACTTCGGCACCACGATCAGCACCAACCGCCCCGTCTCGGAGGTGCTGATGACCTACGGGCTCGCCACCTTCGAGCTGGTGTTCTACTCGCTCCTGGTCGCGTTCATCATCGGGATCCCGCTCGGAATGGTCGCCGCCTACTTCCGGGACAAGCCCACTGACGCGTTCCTGCGCGTCTTCGCCATCCTCTGCTACGCCACCCCGGTCTTCTTCTCCGGCCTCCTGTTCAAGCTCGTCTTCGCCGTCTGGCTGCAGGTGCTGCCCGTGGCCGGGCGCGCCTCGACCAGCGCCGAACTGCAGATGCAGTTGCTGCCCAACAAGACCGGGCTGTACACCATCGACGCCCTGATGACCGGCAACCCGCAGGTGCTCGGTGACGTGCTCTCCCACGCCGTGCTCCCGTCGCTCGCGCTCGGGCTCCTCACGGCCGGGGTATTCCTCCGGCTCGTGCGCACCAACGTCATCGGCACCCTCGGCAGCGACTACGTCGACGCTGCCCGCTCACGCGGGGTGAGCGAGTTCCGGCTGGTGCGCAAGCACGCCTACCGGCCCGCACTGATCCCCATCATCACCGTGATCGGCCTGCAGATCGCCCTGCTCCTCGGCGGCGCGGTGCTGACCGAGACCACCTTCGAATGGAAGGGCCTGGGCTTCATGCTCTCCGAATTCCTCAAGGCGCGTGACTTCGTGGCCGTGCAGGGAATCGTCGCCCTACTCGCCGTGATCGTCGCCCTGTCCAACTTCATCGTCGATATCATCGCCGCGCTGATCGACCCGAGGGTGAGGTACTGACCGTGACCGCTGCCCAGAACCCGCCCGCCGTGCGGAAGCCCGGCCGGTGGACCCGCCTACCCATCGTGCACCAGCTGCGCCAGAGCATCGGGCTGCAGCGCGGGATGCTCTTGGCCGGCCTGGTCATCACGGCCGTGTTCGTGCTGACAGCCATCTTCGCTCCCGTGATCGCCCCGTTCGGTTTCAGCCAGCTCCGCGACGCCGACGGCGCGTTCGGCGCGCAGCAGCCCCCGGGCGAAGCGCATCTCCTCGGCACCACGGCGGGCGGTTACGACGTGCTGTCCCGGGTGATCTGGGGCGCGCAGACGGCCCTGTTCGTGATCATCGTCGCCGTGATCCTGTCCATCTTCGCCGGGGTGCTGCTCGGGCTGTTTTCCGGCTACTTCGGCGGCTGGCTCGACCGCATCCTCGTCGTCGTGTCCGACGCCGTATACGCCTTCCCGTCCCTGCTGCTCGCCATCGTGATGTCCATCGTCATCTCCGGCGGCAAATCGAACCTGATCGGCGGCATCCTCGCGGCCGCGATCTCGATCACCGTGGTGTTCATCCCGCAGTACTTCCGGGTGATCAGGGCCGAGACGGTGCGGATCAAGGCGGAAGCCTATGTCGAGTCCGCCCGCGTGCTCGGCGCCAGCAACGGCCGGATCATGTTCCGGCACGTGCTGCGCAATGCGACCCGCACCCTCCCGCTGATTTTCACCCTGAACTCGTCGGAGGCCATCCTGACCCTCGCCGGTCTCGGCTTCCTCGGCTTCGGCATCGAACCGACCGCCGCCTCCGAATGGGGTTTCGACCTCAACAAGGCGGTCTCCGACGTCACCAGCGGAATCTGGTGGACTTCGCTCTTCCCTGGCCTCGCGATCGTGCTCGTCGTGCTCGGCATCACACTGGTGGGCGAGAGCCTCAACGACCTCGCCGATCCCCGGCTGCGCGGACGACGGGCGGTCGCGCAGGCGGCCGGCGTCGTCGCGGAGACCTCCGTCGTTCCCGGCGGTGTGCTCACCGCCGGGCCCGGCGGGCTCGACGGTCTCGAAGACCAAGCCACCCATCCTTCCGACGGACTCGAGGACAGACCATGACCGATGTGCTCACCATCACCGACCTGGGCATCTCCTTCGCGACCGACGCCGGCGCCGTCAGGGCCGTCGACGGTGTGAGCCTGCGGGTGGCGCCGGGCGAGGTCCTCGCCATCGTCGGCGAGAGCGGCAGCGGCAAGACCGTCACGGCCAAGACGATCCTCGGGCTGCTGCCGGAGACGGCGACCGCCTCCGGGGCGGTCATCCTCAGCAGCAAGGACGGTTCGAGTGAGAACAACGTGATCTCGCTCAGCACGTCCCAGTTGCGCCAGGTTCGCGGCACGGACGTGTCGATGGTGTTCCAGGAGCCGTCCACCGCACTCAACCCGGTGTACACCGTCGGCTGGCAGATCGCCGAGGGCATCCGCGCCCACGGTGAGTTCAGCCGGAAGGAGGCGAAGCAGAAGGCGATCGAGATTCTCGGCCGGGTCGGCATTCCCGACCCGGAGATCCGCGTCAACTACTTCCCGCATCAGTTCTCCGGCGGGCAGAAGCAGCGCGTCGTCATCGCCATGGCCCTCGTGCTCGACCCGGGCCTGATCGTCGCCGACGAGCCGACCACGGCCCTCGACGTAACCGTGCAGGCGGAGATTCTCGACCTGCTGCGCCGCTGCCGCGACGAGTTCGGCACCGCCATCGTGCTGATCACGCACAACATGGGTGTCGTCGCCGACCTGGCGGACCGCGTCGCCGTGATGTACCAGGGCAAGGTGGTGGAGGAGGCCGACGCCCAGACCCTGTTCACCTCGCCGCAGGACGACTACACGAAGAAGCTTCTCGCCGCCGTGCCCCACGTCGGCCAGGGCGTCGCGCACGCCGCTGCGCGGGCCACGGCGCGGGAGCGCGGATGGGCGCAGCAGGCCCCGGTCGTCGTCGCCGACAACCTCCGGATCGAGTACCCCGGGCGCCTCGGCCGAGGCGGCTTCACCGCCGTGGACGGGGTGAGTTTCCTGATCCGGCCGGGCGAGGTGCTCGGGCTGGTGGGCGAGAGCGGCTCCGGCAAGACCACCACAGGGCGGGCCATCGCCGGCCTGACCCGGGTGACCGGCGGGTCACTCACCGTGCTGGGTCACGAGATGAACGGCTTTAAGGAGCGGGCGTTCAAGAAATTCCGCAAGGACATCGGTTTCGTCTTCCAGGACCCCGCATCGAGCTTCAACCCGTTGCTGACGATCGCCGAATGCGTCGCGGAACCGCTGGTGGTGCACGGTCGGGCGAAGACTCCCGCGGCAGCCCGGGCCCGGGTGAACGAACTCCTCGAGGCCGTGCAGCTGCCCCGGGCGTACGGGGACCGCTACCCGCACGAACTCAGCGGCGGCCAGCGGCAACGGGCCAGCCTCGCCCGTGCGCTGGCCCTGGAACCGGCCCTGCTCATCGCGGACGAACCCACCAGCGCCCTCGACGTGTCGGTGCAAGCGCGCGTGCTGGAGCTCTTCGCGGAGCTGCAGCGGGAATTCGGATTCGCGTCGCTGTTCATCAGCCACGACCTCGCCGTCGTCGACCTCGTCGCCGACCGGATCGCGGTGCTCTATCAGGGCAAACTGGTCGAGGAGGGGACCAGCGCCCAGGTGCTGGGTGCGCCGAAAGACCCGTACACCCAGCGGCTCCTCGCCTCCCTGCCCGTACCCGACCCGGCCGAACAGGCCGTCCGACGGGAGGGGCTCCGCCGACTGCGTGCGGCAGGATAGAAACCATGACTCGCGGCACGGCACCGACACACCCGATCTCGACCAGTGACCTGACCATCGAATACCCGCCACACGGTGCCAGCGGAGCCTTCGTGGCGGTGCACGGCCTCACCCTGCGGATCGAGCCCGGCGAGGTTCTCGGTCTGCTGGGGGAGAGCGGATCCGGCAAGAGCACCCTCGCGCGGGTGCTGTCGGGGGCCGCGTTCGGCCCGGCTGCCGGAACGGTGAGACCGCAGATCACCGGGGGAGAGGCCGGTGTTCTCGGCTACCGGCTGCGCGGCATCCGTCGTCGCAAATTGGCCCGGCTCACCTTCGGGGTGGGCTACCTCGCCCAGGACGCCGCCGACACCCTGCCGTCCACCCTGACCGTGGCGGAGATCGTGGCCGAGCCGATCCTGGACCGGGACCGGCGCTACAACCGCCGTGCGCTCGAGGCCCGGGTGGCGACCATGATCGACGCCGTCCGCCTGCCGCTGACCGTGCTCACCCAGTACCCTTACGAGCTGAGCAACGGGCAGCGCCAGCGGGTTGCCCTCGCCCGGGCGCTCGTGTTCGGCCCGTCGCTCCTGATCGCCGACGAGCCGACCGCGGGCGTGGACGCCACGGTGCGGGACGCGGTGACCGATCTGATCGGCGAACTGCAGCGGGAACGTGCCTTCTCCGCCCTGGTGATCAGCTCGGACCTCAAGGTGCTGCGCCGGGTGGCGAACCGGATCGGCGTGCTCCACCAAGGAGTCCTGGTCGGGCTCGGCACCATCGACGAGGTGTTCGACGACCCGTGGCATCCGTATGTCGCGGGCCTGGCCGATGCGCTTACCGGTGACGAAACCACCGAGAGCGAACCCGGCGCGGACGAGGACGGTGCCCATGTCACGCAGTCCTGAACTCGCCCAGCACCGGGCCGTGCTCACGGCCGCCGTGGCTCCTCTGCCGCGGGACCGGTGGCCGGAACGCGGCCCGATCACGATCCTGCCCGAGTCCGAGGGCGCCTTCACGGCTGCCGTGCGATCTGCCGGGGGAACGGTCACGGCCCTCTCCCCGGACACGCGGGGGCTGATCTGGCTGGATTACGGGCGCGCCGACGAACTGCGCGCCACCCTGGACGCGCACCCGATGATCGGCTGGGTGCAACTGCCCTGGGCGGGCGTGGACGCGTTCAGCGGCGTGCTGGCCGGGCTCGGCCGGCCGGGCCTGCTCTGGACCAGCGCCAAGGGCGCCTACGCGCAGCCCGTCGCCGAGCATGCCCTCGCCCTCGGTCTGGCCCTGCTCCGCGTGCTTCCGAAGCGCGCTCGCGCAACAACCTGGAGCACGGTGCCGGAAGGGCGCTCGCTCTACGGCCGCTCCGTGGTCATCGTCGGCGCTGGCGGAATCGCCCTGGAACTGATTCGCCTGCTCGCCCCCTTCGACACCTCCATCACGGTCGTGCGTCGCAGCCCGCTGCCGGTGCCCGGTGCGGCCCGGACTGTGCCGACCGAAGCCCTGCACGAGGTTCTGCAGACCGCCGACGTGGTCTTCATCGCCGCGGCGCTCACCGAGGGCACCCGGCACCTGATCGGAGAGCGCGAATTCGAGTTGATGCGGCCGGAGGCGGTCCTGGTGAACGTCGCCCGGGGACCGCTCGTCCACACGGATGCGCTCACGGCGGCCCTGGCCTCCGGGGGAATCGCCGGGGCGGCCCTCGACGTCACCGACCCGGAGCCGTTGCCGGACGGACACCCGCTATGGCACGAACCGCGCTGCCTGATCACCCCGCACACGGCTGACACGCCCGAGATGACGGCACCGCTGCTCGCCGAGCGGATCCGCCTCAATGTGCGCGCATTCCTTGAAGATGGCCGATTTGTCGGGGTCGTCGACCCTCGGGTCGGCTACTGAAGGCGGGCCTCGATTTTGCACACGGCCAACATTTGATAAAGTAACAGAGTTGTAAAAAGCATTCCTCGATAGCTCAATTGGCAGAGCAGCGCACTGTTAATGCGCAGGTTCTTGGTTCGAGTCCAAGTCGGGGAGCTAAAGGCCACCAAGGGCTCCACCCCTGGTGGCCTTTTTTGTTCGAAGTGGGCGGCAGAAAAGGCGGCATACGTGAACGTTTCCCTCAGTGTGGACATCCTGCTGGCTGTGCTCACGGTCGTGCTCCTCGCCCTGTGGCTGCGCGCTCGGCGCTCCTGGCGGCGAGTCGTGTTCGACCGGTCGGCCGCCGAACGGATGCGCATCGACCTGGAACTCTCCCTCGCCGAACAGCAGGGCCGGCTCGGCATCATCCGCGAACTCCAGGACGTCGCCGTTCTCTCGGTCTCCCGCCTGATCACGCGGGCCGAGGCGGCCCGGTACACGGCGGAGAGCGACCCGTCGAGCGCCGTGCGTGTCGCCACGACCCTGGTCGACGAGGGCCGCGTGGCCCTGGCCGACATGCGCCGGGTTCTCACGATCGTTCGGGACGGCGAAGCCATCGCGACAACGCAGCCCGGGTTGCAGTCCACGCGCGACCTCTTCCGGGTCATGTGCGACGCCGGCCTCTCCGTGGTCTTCACCGAGTCCGGGGAGCGATTCCCGCTCAAGCCGGGCGCCGAACTGGCCATCTTCCGCATCCTGCAGGGTGCCCTGGCCAACACCCTCAGCCACGGCGGCCGTGGCACGGAAGCCCGCATCTCCTTCACCTGGAGCCGAGATGGACTGCAACTCGTGGTGGCCGACGACGGCATCCGTGCGGCGGCCCGGCGGGAAAGCACGGATGAAGCCGATTTCGCGGCGCGCACAAAGTACACGATCGATGACGACCTGAAAGCGCTGAGCGAGAGCGTTACCGGGGCGGGAATCACCCAGATGCGCGAACGCGCCGAACTGTTCGGCGGCGTATTCGACGCCGGCAGCGTGCCCGGAGTCGGCTTCACCGTGTCGGCGGTGTTCCCGTCGCTGCGTTTCCACAACGGCATCCACGGCGTCAACCTCGCTCGCTGACGAGGGGTCCCCTGCTCAACCGGTCAACCGGTCGGCAGGGCACTCGTCGGTTCAGTCCTCGAGGTTGTCCACGCCGGGCAGCCAGGCTTGCCCGGGGATGCCCCAGCCGCGTTTGCGTTCCACTTTGGCCGCGATTTTGGCATAGAAGTGCTCGAGCCGGTCGACGTACAGCGTGCCATCGAGGTGGTCGTACTCATGCTGGAAGATGCGCGCGAGCCATCCGTCGGCCCGGATCTCGAACGGTTTTTGGTCCAGGTCCACCGCCGTCAGGATCGCGGCGGGGGAGCGCAGCAGCGGGAATCGCTCGCCGGGGAAGGACAGGCACCCCTCGACGTCCTCGTCCTCGTCGGCCTCTCCGGCCGGAACGGGCGTGATCCACAATTCCGGGTTGATGGCCACGCCACGCCACAGGCGGTCGCCGTCCTCGTCGTCGGGGTAGTTGTAGGTGAAGAGCCGCAGGGGCACGCCGACCTGGGGTGCGGCCAGGCCGACACCGGGGGCGGCGTCCATCGTCTCGAACATGTCCTGCACCAGTTCGTGCAGATCATCTCCGAAATTCACGACGGGGCGTGCGGGGGAGTGGAGAACGGGATCTCCTGAAATAACTATCGAGCGTACGGCCATTCAGCAAGGATATCGGGCTCGTTCTGGATAAGGTCATTGAGTGACTCCCGACCTGACTGACTTGGCTGTCACGATCGACCCGCGTCAGGCGATCGGCATCCCGCTGGCCCTCGTTGGAGCGGTGTTCCTGTCGCTCGGGGCGCAGTTCCAGCACCGCGGCGTCACCAAGGTAGAGGCGAAGACCGCAGAGATAACGGGCGGGCTCAATCCTCGGCAGCTGATGCTTCTGCTCAGCCGGCCCTCCTGGGTGTTCGGCACGCTGATGCTGGGGCTCGCCATCGTCTTCCAGCTCTCCAGTCTGGCCTTCGCCCCGATCATCATGGTGCAGCCGTTGGGCGCCGTCGCCCTGGTGATCACGTCGATCCTCAACGCCCGGGTCACCCGTGTTCCGGTCAACCGGGCGTCGAAAATCGCCATCGCGATGTGCGTGGGCGGGGTCGGCCTGTTCGTCACCGTGGCGGCCTTCACCGCGGTGGACAAGCCCGTCACCGACGCGAACCTGCTCACCATTCTGGTCGTGCTCGGCGTGGTGCTGGCGCTATTCGGCGCCGCATTCGTGTTCCTGCGCACCCGGTTCAAGGCCATTTTCTACATCATCGGCGCCGGGGTGCTCTATGGTTTTGTCGCCACCCTGGCGAAGGTGATCATCAACCGAACCCAGAACGGAAACTTCGAATGGCTGACGCTCGCCTGCGTGGCCGGGCTGCTGCTGGCCGCCGCCCTGGGAGCCTATTTCGTGCAGACCGCCTACGCGTCCGGCCCCCCGGACCTGGTCATCGCCGGGTTGACCGTGATTGATCCGCTGATTGCCGTCGGTATCGGCATCGTCGTGCTCGGTGAGGTGGAGCAGGCCCCGGCCTGGGCATCCGCCGCTTTCATCCTGGCGGGCGTCGTTGCGATCGGTGGGGTCTTCCTGCTGGCGCGCTATCACCCCCTTGCCACGGACTGAAGCCGATTAGAATAGGGTGCTAGAAGACCTCGTCAGCGTACGCGCCGTCGAAAACAGGAACTCTTCGCCGGATGATGGCCTCCGGCACACCTACGTTGGGACAGTGTCTTTTGTCAGAATCGACCGATTTTTCGAGCGAGTCGCACCGGGTTGCCCCGGTGTCGAAGAAGCCGATTCGGGTATTGATCGCCGCGGACACCTTCGCTCCCGACGTGAACGGCGCGGCCAAATTCGCCGAGCGGCTCGCTGCCGGCATGGTGGCCCGCGGGCACGAGGTGCAGATCATGGCGCCGGCTCCGTCACGCAAGTACGGCACCTTCACCGAGACGCATGAAGGCCAGCAGATGGTCGTGCACCGCCTGCAGAGCTGGCGCTGGTATCCGCACGACTGGCTTCGATTCGCCCTGCCTTGGTTCGTCCGACGCGACAGCCGCCGCATCCTCGACTCCTTCAAGCCCGACGTGGTGCACTTCCAGTCGCACATCATCGTGGGCCGCGGGGTCACGATCGAGGCGAAGAAGCGGGGCATCCGCATCATCGGCACCAACCACTTCATGCCCGAGAACATGCTCGAGTTCACCCTTCTGCCCAAGGGGCTGCACGAGCGATTGATCAAGGGCGCCTGGCGGGCGGCGCGGCGCACCTTCGGCCGCGCGGAGGCCGTCACAACCCCGACCCAGCGGGCAGCCCAGTTTCTGGAGCGCTACACCGGCCTCGAGGGCGTGCTGGCGATCTCCTGCGGCATCAACGCCCACAACTATTCGCCCAACTTTGAACCCCGCACCGGGAACCGCATTCTGTTCGTCGGGCGCGTGACCGGTGAGAAGCAGATCGACGTACTGCTGCAGGCCGTCGCCCTGCTCTCGCCCGACCTGAACGTGCAGGTCGAGATCGTCGGCGGCGGCGACCAAAAGCGCAACCTGGAGCACCTGGCCCAGACGCTGGGCATCCGGGCCCGCGTCACCTTCACCGGCTATGTGACGGATGCCGAGCTGCGCGACGCGTATACCCGGTCGACCGTGTTCGCCATGCCGTCGATTGCAGAATTGCAGAGCATTGCGACGATGGAAGCCATGGCCTCCGGTTTGCCGGTCGTAGCTGCCAATGCCATGGCGCTCCCGCACCTCGTGCATGACGGTGAGAACGGCTTCCTGTTCGAACCCGGCAACTCGCAAGACCTCGCCGACAAGCTGACCACTGTTCTGACGGCGACGCCGGAGAACCTGGACGCCCTCAAGCACGAGTCGCTCAGACTCATCGAAGCCCACGACATCAATCGCACCCTCAACACTTTCGAGTGCCTGTATCGTGGGGAGCCGGTGACCGATCGGGTCATCTCAGAAACGTCCGCGCACACTCCCGAGTAAGCCACTCGCGAGTAGTCGCGGTCATCGGGGCGGTAGCTCAGCTGGTTAGAGCAGCGGACTCATAATCCGTCGGTCCTGGGTTCAAGTCCCAGCCGCCCTACACTGAAACATCGATTGACCAAGGTTTCTTGTCCAAGCAGACAGGACAGAGACTTGATGCGCTTAACGCTTATTCAACGAATATTCATCGAGACCCGTTGGACGGGGGACTCCGCCGGCGCGGCGCACGACGCGTATCGGCCCATCTGGGTTGGCCTGGAACACCTACGGGTCATGAACACCGAACGTCTTTCCCTACTGGGTCTCGAGCTCCTGCTCACGACCAGCGAGCTCGCTGATTATCTGGGGGTGCAAGTGCAGGCCATCTACGATCTGCGCACCGACGGGCGGGGCCCGTCCGGCCTTCGTGTCGGTTGGGAAATCCGGTACCGCGTCTCTGACGTCCTCTGCTGGTTGGACGATCTTCATGAGCCCTCAGGCAGCGTGAGAACCGGTTAGGGAGCTCGCTGATGGCCGGCCGGCCGCGACTGCCGACAAGTACGTTTGGCGCCATCAAAACGGCCGAGGTCGGCACGGGTCACTACCGGGCATGGACCCGCTTCCGTGACTGGGACGGCCAGACGCGCCAGGTCACGGCCACCGGGTCGAGCCATGACGGGCTTGGCTGCCCGGTCACGTCCCGCTGGGGGTGCGGTACGCGGCGCGCCCGAGTGCGACCTGCAACCTCAAGCCGATACCTGGCCCAGCCACGCTCCTTAGCGTGGCTGGGCGGGGACCTTTGGCCGAGCAGCAGCCCGTTCGCAGTTTCGCAAACGAGACCCTTGCCCGCTCGAGGGAGCCCCCCTCGGGGCTCAATTTGAGGGGCGTGCCGGTTGGTGTCCGGTGCCCACTCTTCGCCTTGGCGCACGCTCTCAGAGCGCCTCGCCCTGGTTACTCCTTCAGATCGAGCATGGGGGTAGGCCGGCGGAAGCCGCGGGTCAAGACGAGCAGGTACACAAAGCCCACGGCCAGCCAAACGAGGCCCACGACGAGCGCGCGCGGCGACAGGCTGGTCCAGAGCCAGAACGTGAGCACAACGCCGATGGCCGGAACGAATAGGTAATTGAGCGTTTGCAGCCCTCCTCGCTTCCTCAGGCCGAAGAAGTGGTGCTTTATCACCGACAGGTTGACCGCGCTGAAAGCGATGAGTGCGCCAAAGCTGATCATCTCGGCCAAGAGCCCGAGGTCGATCACCACGGCAAGCAGCGACACGATTGAAACTGTCAAGATCGAAAGCACAGGTGTGTCGAAGCGCGCGCTGAGTCGACCGAAGATCCGCGACGGGAGGACACCATCTCGTCCCATAGCGAAGAGAATGCGGGCGACAGAGGCCTGCGAAGTCAGGGCGGAACCAGCCGCACCGGCGATATAAGCGGCGAGGAACAAGGTCGAAAGGAACGCACCGCCTGCCTGGGCGACCACGTCAAGAGCTGCGGAGTCCACGCTGGTAAAGGCGTGGCTCGGCAGGATGAGGTGGCTCACATATGCCAACCCGATGAAAGTCACTCCAGCAATGAGGGTGATGATCATGATTGCGCGGGGCAGGCTCTTCTTCGGATCGCGGGTCTCCTCGGCAAGCGTGGAGACGGAGTCGAAACCCAGAAACGATAGGCAGAGTACAGCAGCACCGGCGGCCAACGGCCCGAATCCGGGAGCCGTACCGTTCCCGACGAAGGGTGCGAGCAAATCGACGCTCGTTCCGCGCCCGATGGTTGCCGCCGCCACACCCACGAAGGCGACGATGAAGATCGCCTGCACGGCGATGACGACCACGTTCGCGCGGGCTACGGACGCGATCCCAACGATGTTGAGAATGGTCACGAGTGCGATCGAAGCCAGCACGAAGGTCCAAGCAGGAACGCTCGGAACGGCCGCATTCAAGTAGATCCCGATAACCACGTAATTGATCATGGGCAGGAACAAGTAGTCCAGCATGAGCGACCACCCGGTCAGGAAACCGACCGCTGGTCCGAAACTGCGCTGAGTGTAGGTGTACGCAGATCCGGCAAGCGGAAACGCACGTGCCATTTGGCCGTATGAACGCGCCGTGAAGACCATCGCAACCAAGGTGATCAGATACGCCAACGGCAGGCGCCCGCCGGTCATCTGAGTGACGATGCCGTAGGTGGTGAACACGGTGAGTGGCACCATGTAAACGAGGCCGAACAGCACAAGCGAGGGCACTCCCAGTACCCGGCGCAGTTGCCCCTGGCTGGTAGCGACTTCCGCCGAGGCGGCAGGTACAGCGGTGGACTCTGTCGTCATGGATCTTCTCTCTTCTTCTAGTGTTCGCGATTGTTTCGACCCACGGCATTCACCGCTGGAACGTCGGCGCACCTGCGAGGTAGGTGGCACGGATACCGGTCAATGGCAGTTCGGTGGGGCAAACCGTCCTGGGGTCCCGGGCGAGCCAAACCAGGTCTGCGCTGGCGCCCACGCGGATTTCGCCCCACGGCGCCTGCGTTCGCGCGGCACCGGCTTGACTGGCCACGCCGCTTGTGTAGGCGGCGAGGGCGGTTTCGGCGTCGAGCCGTTGCTCTGGCATCCAGCCACCTGCCGGTTCGCCGTCGATCGTGGCCCGGGAGACCGCGATGCCGATGCCCTCCAGGGGAGACGCCGACGAGCAGGGCCAGTCCGAACCGAATGCCAGCGTTGCCCCAGTTTCGACGAGAGTGCGCATCTGATACTGCCGATCCGTGCGCTCGAGCCCCAAGCGAGGGACCGTGAGTACAGTCATCAGAGCGTCCATCTGCGCCCAGAGCGGCTGCATCACAGCTATCACATCGAGTTCCTTGAACCGGGGGAGGTCATCCGCGGCCGCAAGTTGCACATGCGCGATCACCGGCCGGCGATCCGCTGGCCCGTTCACACGCCGGGCGAGCTCGATGGCGTCCAAGGCACGTCGAACGGCCGCGTCTCCTATCGCGTGGATATGAGCCTGGAACCCGGCTGCGTCGATTGCGGTGACTGAATCGGCGAGGTGTTCGGCCGTCCAAACGAGCATCCCGTGCCCATGCAGGCCGGAGCAGTACGGCTCGAGCAGCGCGCCAGTCTCATTCTCGACGACGCCGTCAGCGAAGAACTTCACGCTGTTCGCGGTGAGTAGGGGGTGCCCCAGAAGCTCGACCTGCCTCCGTGCTTCGATCATGGCGGGAAGCGAAGCGGGAAAGTGGCGCGGGTCAGCGAGCAGTGCGAGGTTGACCCGGGTCGACAGTGCACCGCGGCGCGCGGCCTCCAGGTAGACGACGACGTCGGCCGGCTCAACCCAGGCGTCCTGCACCCACGTCACTCCCAGCTCGGCGAAGTGCTTGGTCGCTCGGCGGAGCGCATCGATCTGCTCGTCGAAGCTGAAGCCGGGGCTGACGGTTGTGAGGAGTTCTATGGCCCCCCACTCCCGCAGAATGCCGAGCGGGCTCCCGTCCGCCCGTCTTGGGATCTCGCCGAGTTCCGGTTCCGGTGTGTTCGCGTCGATGCCGGCGCGTTCAAGGGCCAGCGAGTTGCACCAGACGGTGTGGTAGTCCCAGGCGCGCAGCATGACCGGTCGGTCGGAGAGTGCTTCATCCAGCCATCGTGCGTCGAACAAGCCGCCGGGTGTGAGGGATCCGTCATAGGAAGCGCCGATGATCCACTCTTTCTGTGGGTGCTTTTCGGCATAGCGGCGCACCTCAGCGACGATCTCGGCGATACTCGTGCAGGCGCGCACGCTCGGCCCGTTTTCCTCGAGACCACCGAAGAGCGGATGGGCGTGCCCCTCTCCGAAGGAAGGCATCAGGAAGC
Organism: Cryobacterium sp. TMT2-10; assembly: GCF_004403075.1. NCBI lineage: Bacteria > Bacillati > Actinomycetota > Actinomycetes > Micrococcales > Microbacteriaceae > Cryobacterium > Cryobacterium sp. TMT2-10. Next base: position 21,250 of record NZ_SOGW01000021.1, read on the forward strand.
CGCCATCGAGGTCGACGACCTCGAAGGTCGCTGGGGTGGGGGACAACAGGTTCTGGTGCATCAGTTCACGGGCGTCATCATCGAGGGCCGCGATACGCCCCTCGCTCACGAGCACGGCGGTTGCCTCGGGCACCCCCGCACCCAACCAGGCGGTTCCGCCGATGAAAAATGTCAGGGCGGGGTCGGGAGCAATCAGTTCTGACACGGTGAGTCTCCTTGATTCTCGCAGTGCGTTTTTTCGATACGAACGTTGTTCGTATTGAGTAGAGTATGGGTTCGGACTCCTCGGGGGAAGAACCAGTTTTCAGGGAGGTGCTCTGTGTCGCTGTCGAAACGACAGATTGTGATTGCCGCGCTCGAACTCGCGGAGAAGCAGGGCGCCGAACGGCTCACAATGCGCAGCCTCGCAGCGAACCTGGATCGACGGCCATCGTCGCTCTACAATCACATCTCCGGTCGGGATGATCTGATCGAAGGGATGCGGGCACTCGTCGTCGAGGAAATCGACACCTCCGTCTTCGCAGTCAAAGGTTGGGACGATGCCGTCATTGTCTGGGCTGAGTCCTACCTGTCTGCCTTTGCGGCGCGACCGAGCTGCATTCGCCTCTTGGCCACCACGCCCATCACCGATCCTTCCACGTTGCGCATGTACGACATCGTGGTGAGCGCCCTTGTGCGCGGCGGTTGGGCCGACGGTGACGCGGTCGCTGTCATGCGGACGATTGAGGCACTCGTGCTCGGTTCCGCGCTCGACGCGATCGCACCGAGTTCGTTGCTGTCACTGGATGCTGTTCCGTTAGAACTCGAGGCCCTCCGTCGATCACTCGAGCCAGGACACCGAGACCGTGCGGGGGCCCGGGCGGCGTTCGTGCTGGGGATGGAAGCGCTTGTCGAGGGTCTGCGCGTACGTCTTGCCGCCGAGCGATCCAGCTCCGGGCCTCCGGGCCAAACATGAAAATGACCACACGGTAACTAGTCCATGCGTGCATATAGCTCACACCGAAAGGTAGACATGAAACTCTCCATCGCTGGATTGCAGACCGCGGGTTCCCCAGGGAACGTCGCCTCCAATCTCGGAGAACTGAGGGCAGCGGCGAGAACAACGAAGGCGGGTGGGGGAGAGCTCCTGATCACCCCCGAACTCTTCCTCACTGGATACAACCTCGGCGACAAGCTGTTCGATTTGGCCAAGTTGGATCTGCTCATCAAGGTGCAAGAGATCGCGCGGGAGGAGGGTCTCGCGATGATCGTGGGGCTGCCAGAGTACGAGGAGGATCGCCTCTACAACTCAGTTGTCTTCCTGGACGAGGGCGGCGCGGTGCTCGGTCATTACCGCAAGACGCACCTGTTCGGCAGCCTCGACCGGGAGCTCTTCACCCGCGGCGAGCAGCTCGTATCCACTGTGGACTATCGAGGTGTTCGTCTAGCCATGCTCATTTGCTACGACGTTGAGTTCCCCGAGACCGTTCGCGCCGCGGCGTTGGCGGGAGCTCATGCGGTCATTGTTGCGACCGCGCAGATGACGCCGTTCAAATTCATCGCCGAGCAGCTCATTCCAGTGCGCGCCTGGGAAAACCAGATCTACATGGCCTACGTCAACCATGACGGAGAGGAAGGCGACCTCGCCTACGTCGGTCGCAGCTCGATTGTGGACCCCTATGCGAGGGTGCTCGACTCGATCGTGCACGGCACACGGATACTGACCGCGGTCATCGATACAGAAATCGTCGACCAAGCTCGCCTCCGAAACCCGTATCTAAACGACCGTAGACCAGACCTCTACGACCCGTCGGCGTCAGCCCAAACCGTTTGATCCCTGTCGCACCAGACGGACTGAGAGAACTATTGGCTGCATTCTCCAAAGAGTCTAGAGCGGCCCACCGTCTGGGTCTGGGGACTTGATGCGCGCACGTTTATTCAACACCGGTTTGTGAGCTCGAGCGCATCCCGCTCGCTCATCTCCGAGATTCCAGGTATTGCCCCATTGCGTATTATCGTTTGAACGCCAGGCGCGAACACCGTGCATGACCTCACCGACCGGGGCACCGGTCCCAAGCTGCTCACCGGAGAGGGCGCAGCGATCGACACCACGATCGCATCCGGCAAGGTCCCCGGGATCTTCGCAGCTCTCGCCGAGTTCGAGCGGCCCTCCTCTCTGAGCGCACAGGAGTCCGAGGGATGCACCTCCAGGAAGATGATCGGTGAACCTGGCGGGATGTTACCGAACCGTCGCTCGTCACGGCTCTTGACCCGGTACTCGGCCTCGGTGTCTTCGTCGGGTTCGTGGGAAATGATACGGATGACGTCGTAGTCCTCAGCATCTGATGTCACAAAGTCGAGCGCGTGGGAATCCAACACTACGGAGGTCGCCCGCAGCTCGAAAGAGCGTCGCACCCGGGAGAGGATCGACGTGGTCATGATGGCGAGGATGAAGAGCGCAGCGATCCGCACGCTGTCCGGGCGTTCGATGACGTTGGCGATCGTCGTGTAGATAAGGATCAGCGCCGTGATGCCGAACCCGACTGCGCTCCAGCGTTGTCCCTTGCGCCGGGCGGAGAGGGTCACCGCGACGGCGGCCGAGGTCATCAGCACGAGCACTCCGGTGGCGTACGCGCCGCCCTGGGCGTCGACGCTCGCCTGGAAGGCGACAGTGATGAGGAAGGCAATCGCGGTGAAGACGAGCACAAGCGGTCGAACGGCCGGCGCCCACTGCGGCGCCATGCCGTACCGCGGCAGATATCGCGGCACGAGATTGAGCAGACCGGCCATCGCTGACGCACCGGCGAACCACAGGATGCAGATGGTTCTGGGGTCGTAGACGGACCCGAAAAACGGACCGAGGTACTCGTGAGCGAGATACGCAAGGGCGCGACCGTTGGCCGGGCCGCCGGGCTGGAAGTCCTTCTGTGGAATCAGCAGGGTCGTGACGAGACTGGACGTGATCAGGAAGCCACTCATGATCAGAGCCGCCGTGGTCAGGAGTCGCTTGGTGCCGCGGATCCGGCCCGCGGGGTCATCCTCGGTATCGGTCGCGTCCCCGGTCACTTGCGGCATCACGGCGACCTCGGTCTCGAATCCGGACAGGCCCAGGGCTAGCTTGGGGAAAACCAGCAGGGCGATGCCCACCATGACGAGCGGGTTTGCGTGTTGCTCGGTGAGTGCCGCCCACCAATCAGTAATCAAGTCGCGTGTTCGGCGACATGACCGATGGCCACCACGATCACCACCAGGTTGAGGAGCAGATAGATCGCGACGAGCACAACTGCGATACCGATGGCCTCTTTGAAGCCGAGGAGGAAGACGATGCTGAGGAGCGCGACGAGGAAGAGTGTGACCAGCACCTCCTGGCCCTGCATCCAGGACGGGGCGAACGGATTCTCGATAGCGTGCGCCGCGGCGTCTGCCGCGGACAGGGTGATGGTGATCATGAAGTCCGTGGCGGCGAAGCCTGAAGGCCGTTGCGAAGGTAGTCGACCGCCTCGTCGAGAGATTCCCTCATAGTCCGCGGCCCAGCTTCGGGCGGGCGGTCCTTGAAGAGCACAAGGCTTTGGATGGACGTCCGATCCGAGAATACGTGCCCGTGCTGGTTGAACACAGGGCCAAAGGACGGCTGCGCCTTCACGACGCAACAAAAACGTCATAGGCCTAGAGGTGAACGATGCGCGCGTGACGAGCGGTCAGGCAGCGGTGCTGTCGTTTCGCGCCTCGCGCCTCAGACGGGTGCGTGCAGCATGCTCAACTAAATTGGGTACGTAGGCACGAATAGGGTTTTCCGAGAGAGCACGATATCCCTCGCGGACGGTCTCAGTGATGTGATCTCGGGGCGTACCCGGGAAATGTTGCGAGAGCCGGTCAACCATTGGACCCACCGTAGTGGGGTCTTGCTCAATTGGGGTCACAAGCTGAGTCTGTCGCAAAGCCGGTTCATCGCCAAAGACCATGCCAAACGCCCCCGTAGACCGATTTGCGTGCTCCGCACTTTGTCGACACCGTTCGTCACGCCGAATCGACCTCGACGACGTAGTCGATGTGGGCGCATCCCTCATCGCGGGACCCGAGAACGATATTGCCGACCTCGAAATCCAGCGGTTCGACGGCGAGCTCTCGCGTGAAGTTCCGTCCCGCGGCCTAGATCCTGATTCCGCATGTGGCCGCCATCACGCTCGCGAACGAGGGCCGGAGCTAGCGGGCCGGAAGCCGCTTGCTCCGGAGTGCCCCACGCTGAAGGCGGCCGCTCGCCGGCCGATCCGGTGGCTGGGTGCTCTCCGGCGCTCTGGCACAGGCGGCGCGGCCACCCGGGCGTAGAAGAACAGTTTGGCGAATTCCACCAGCAGCAGGTAGACCACGATCAGACCGGCAAGTGCCAGGAAGAAGGGTGCCGGGAGCGGTGCGAAGCCGAGCAGGGGCCCGAGCGCTGAGAACGGCAGATACGCGCCGATGGCCACCACTCCGAACGCTGCCACAGTGAGCCCCGTCGACGGCCGGCTGCGCAGAAACGGTACTCGTCGGGTTCGGATCGAGAAAATGATCAGCGTCTGGGTGGCGATCGATTCAATGAACCAGCCCGACCGGAACTCGCCGGGTCCCGCGTTGAACACCAGAAGCATCAGGGCGAAGGTGGCGAAGTCGAAGAGTGAGCTGATGCCGCCGAAGAGCAGCATGAAGCGGCGGATGAACCCGATGTTCCAGTGCGCCGGCGCCCGAACCTGCTCCTCGTCTACACGGTCGCTGGGGATGGCGAGCTGGCCCGCGTCGTAGAGCAGATTGTTGAGCAGGATCTGTCCCGGCAGCATCGGCAGGAAACTCAAGAATACGGATGCCACGGCGGCGCTGAACATGTTCCCAAAGTTGCTGGACGTGCCCATGAGCACGTACTTGATGGTGTTGGCAAAGGTCCGTCGTCCCTCGACGACTCCATCCGCCAGCACGCCCAGGTCCTTCTCCAGGAGCACGATGTCGGCCGCGTCCTTGGCGACGTCGGTCGCGCTGTCCACCGAGATACCCACATCGGCGTCGTGCAGCGCCAGCGCATCGTTGACCCCGTCACCCAAGAACCCGACCGCCCTCCCGTTGGCGCGCAACATCCGGATCACCCGCGCCTTCTGCTCGGGCGAGACCCGGGCGAAGATGGTCGCCTGCTCGGCGGCCGAACCGAGCTCCGCGTCGGAGAGCCCATTGATCTGCACCCCAGTCAGGGTTCCACCGGAGATCACGCCGAGGTCGGCGCAGGCCCGCTCAGTGACCCGGGCATTGTCGCCCGTCGCAACTTTCACCGTGATTCCCAGCGCCTCGAGCCGATCCAGGGACTCGCGGGCATTCGCCTTCTGCTCGTCGGCGAAAAGAAGGAACCCGGCCAGAACCAGGTCGTGCTCATCGGCGATGCTGATCCGTTTCTGGCCCACGGCCGGGCGGCTGGCCACGGCGATGACTCGGGCACCGGAGTCGAACTGCTCGGCAAGCAGTGCGAGGGCCGCGTCGGAGGTGCCGATGCAGATACGCAGCAGGTCTTCCGGCGCACCCTTGGCTACCAGGCTGACCGTTCCCTCGCCGTCCCGGACCAGCACGCTGGTCATCCGCCGGTGGTGGTCGAACGGAGTCACGTCGAGGTGCGCGTAGCGCGATGGCTCGAACGCCGCGGCGGCGGGGGACTGCCAGAGGGCCGCGTCCAGCGGATTCTGGCCCACCGTGGAGACCTTGCCGCCGGTGAAGTCCGCCTCGGTCGCAACCAGCCCAAGCACGGCTACTTCCTCATCAGAGACCTCGGGACGAACCGACATGGTGCCGGTGAACCGGATGCGCCCCTCGGTCAGGGTGCCGGTCTTGTCCGTGACCAGAACATCCATGTCGCCCAGATCCTCAATGCAGACCAGCCGCTTCACGAGGACCCGGCGCTGGGCCAGACGTCGCGCACCTGTGGCCAGACTCGTGCTGACCACGGCGGGGAGAAGCTGCGGGGTGATCCCCACCGCGATGGCGAGAGAGAACAGCAGTGACTCGAGCAGCGGGCGCTGGAGCACCAAGTTGGCTAGGAAGATCAGGCTCGTCAGCACCACGGCCACGCGCACGAGGAGGAACGAGAAGCGCTTCAGCCCGAGCTGGAATTCAGTCTGGGGCTGCGTTTCCCCGAGCCCCAGGGCGATCCGCCCGAATTCGGCGCGTCCGCCCGTGGCCACGACGACGCCCATGCAGCTGCCAGTCTGAATCACGGTGCCCATGAGCACGCAGGAGGCCAGGTCGCCGGGAGCGGCATCTGCCGGCACTGGGGTCGGGTTCTTCTCGACCGGCAGCGACTCCCCGGTGAGAATGCTCTCGTCGCAGAGTAGATCCTCACTCCGCAGTACACGGATGTCCGCCGGCACGATCGAACCCAGCCCGAGATGCACCACGTCACCGGCGACCAGCTCCACCACGTCAATCTGCCGAGCGGCACCGTCCCGCACCACGACGGCGCGCCGCGACACCCGGGAGTGCAAGGATTCCACGGCCTGCTCGGCCCGGAACTCGTTAACGAACCCAAGCCCCACGCTCGCCACCAGGATGACGGCGATGACGATCGAGTTCGTGACATCGCCGAGGAAGAGCGAGAGGGCGGCGGTCAGGAACAACAGGATCAGGATGGGGCTGCGCAGTTGCCTCACGAGCACCGGCCACGCCCGGGCTGCGTGGGTGCGCACGGCGTTGGGGCCGAACTCCGTCAATCTTCGAGTCGCTTCGTCGTCGCTCAGGCCGTCCGGGGACGACCCCAGGTCGGCCAGCACCTGCTCCGGTGGGCGGCTGGCGAACCGGGCCAGAGCCTCCTGCATTGCCGGGTCTGGCATCTGAACGCCTCCGCCGGAGCCGTTGAATGGACCCCGCGGCCAGACTGGCTCATCTTCTGCAACGCGGCAAGTGTCCAGGTCGGTTTGAGGCGCGTGAAGGATTGCTTCCTGCGACAAATACCGGGCGACCGTGCTGACACAGCCCGGGCTGCCCAATGCACCGTTCATTGCGTCGAGGCCGGTTAGGTGGGTCAAGGTATTCCGCTAGATTCGTCTCAGAAATTGCAGGGGACTCCCGGTCAGATCGAGATCAGGAAAGGTCTAGACGCTTCGGTCGAGGCGTTCACTTGCGCCGTCGGAAACCGTCGGTCCCGCACTGTGTCGAGAAACTCCACCACTCAGCGGGACGTGACCCCTCACTTGCTCCTCCTCGCGCTCGTGGGGTGCATCATGGGTCTCATACTCGTGGACCCTACGTGTCAGGGTTGGGTGAGGCCAGCAGCTAACAGCAAGTCCGCCGCATGACGTAGGGCGAGAACCAGGAACCGATCCACCATGCCCAGCCCATC
>NZ_SOGW01000028.1:0-69393 GCF_004403075.1 Cryobacterium sp. TMT2-10
CGCGCGGGCTCGAAAAGACGCGGAGAAGAAGGCCCGGGACAAGGGCGATGATGACGACGTGGTCTCGAAGAAGGGTGATGACGCGGCAAAGAACGCGGTCGTCGCTCCGAAGGCTCAGCGCAACTTCACCGACCCGGACGCTCGGATCATGAAGACCGCCGATGGGTCCTTCCACTACACCTACAACGCGCAGGCCATCGTTGATGCGGACCATCAAGTGATCGTCGCGACGACGCTGACGAATATTGCCGTGGACGTTGAACAGGTCGTGCCGATGATCGAGAAACTCCACGCCACGATGGGTACTCTCCCCGCCGAAGTGCTGGTGGATGCCGGGTATTGTTCAGCAGCAAACTTGGACTACGCCAAGACCGTGGAAGCCGCGAGCGACGGGCGGACTGAGTTCTTCATCGCGACCGGCCGGGTGAAGCACGGGGAACGTGTTCCGGATGTTCCTCGGGGCCGGATCCCCGCTGACGCGACGTTGCGCGNCTGCGGCCAAATCGGCCCGGATCTTGTCGAATCAACTTCGAATAGGCGTTACTGGCACACGCTCCTAGCCGCCGCGCCCCGGCGGGGGTTTCATGGGCTCATGACAGCCGGAACCGAGTCGTCGACACACTGGCCCACGATCCGAAAGGACGTCCCCAGCCTCCGTGTGGCCCCGAACCTCCTCGACTACGAGAAGACCCGCGCCACATTCACCTGGGACGAGGCCCGCCGCGGCCTGTCGGGGCTGCCGGGCGGCCAGGGCCTCAATATCGCCTACGAAGCCGTCACCGGCATGCCGCGGGCCCCCGCGCGCACCGGGAGGCCTTGCGCTTCATCCGGGCCGACGGCACGAGCCACTCCCTCACCTACGCCGAGCTCCTCGAGCAGACCAGCCGCTTCGCCGGCGTGCTGCGGGGCCTCGGGATCGAGCGCGGTGACCGCGTCTTCTCCCTCACCGGTCGCATCCCGGAACTGTACGTCGCAGTGCTGGGCACGCTCCGGCACGCCGCCGTCTTCTGCCCGCTGTTCTCGGCGTTCGGCGCCGAGCCCGTGCGCCAGCGACTGGAACTGGGCGGAGGCAGGGCACTGATCACAACGCGGGCGCTGTACCGCAAGAAGGTGGCGCCGATCCGGGACCGGCTGCCGCAGCTGCAGCACGTTCTCCTGGTCGACGCCGCGGATGAACCGGAACCGGGCACGCTGGACCTGGCGGCGCTGATGCGCGAGGCGCCGCCCTACGGGGAGATCGCCGAAACGCACCCCGAGGACATGGCCCTGCTGCACTTCACGAGCGGCACCACGGGCACTCCCAAGGGCGCGATCCACGTTCACGACGCCGTGACCGCCCACTTCGCCACCGGCCGCTTCGCCCTCGACCTGCATCCCGACGACATCTATTGGTGCACCGCGGACCCCGGCTGGGTCACGGGCACCTCCTACGGGGTGATCGCCCCGCTCGTGCACGGCGTGACCAGCATCGTCGACGAGGAGGAGATGGAAGCGGACCGGTGGTACCGCATCCTCGCCGATCAGCGGGTCAGCGTCTGGTACACGGCGCCGACGGCTCTGCGGATGCTGATGAAGGCCGGCACGGAGCGGGCCACCGCCCACGACCTGTCCGCACTGCGATTCGTGGCGAGCGTGGGCGAGCCCCTCAACCCCGAGGTCGTCGTGTGGGGTCAGGAGGCGTTCGGCCTGCCGGTGCACGACAACTGGTGGCAGACCGAGACCAGCGGAATCATGATCTCGAACTACGTCGCCACCGAAGATCCGCCCGGGCTCGATGGGCCGCCCCCTGCCCGGCGTCGAGGCCGCCCTGGTTCAGCGCGACGAGCAGGGCACACCCGTCATGCGGGGCGCCGAACCCGTGCTGGTGACCGAACCGGATGCCGTGGGAGAGCTGGCCCTGCGCCCCGGCTGGCCCTCGATGTTCCGCGGGTACCTCAACGAGGAGGAGCGCTACCGCCGGTGCTTCGTGGGCAGCTGGTACCTCACCGGCGACCTGGTCCGGAGGGACGCGGACCTACTGCTGGTTCGTCGGTCGCGGGGACGACGTGATCAAGTCCTCCGGCCACCTGATCGGCCCCTTCGAGGTAGAGAGCTCACTGATGGAGCACGCCGCGGTGGCCGAGGCGGCCGTGATCGGAATCCCGGACCCCGTCGCCGGCGAGGTGGTCAAGGCGTTCGTCGAACTGCACCCGGGCTGGGAGCCCGCCGAGGCACTGCGCCTGGACATCATCGGTTTCGCGCGAAAACGCCTCGGCCCGGCCGTGGCACCGCGGGAAGTCGAGTTCACGACGACGCTGCCGAAGACCCGCAGCGGCAAGATCCTGCGCCGCCTGCTGAAGGCCAGGGAGCTCGGCCTGCCGGAAGGGGACACGTCGACCGTGGAGGTACCCCGATGATCGATGAGTTCACCGCGAGACGGGTCACGGCCGACCCGGAGCGGGCCCGCCACCTGCTGCTGCAGATGCTGCGGGCGAGGCGGTTCGAGGAGAAATGCGTCGAGCTGTACAGCGCGGCCAAAATCCGCGGATTCATGCACGTGTACATCGGCGAGGAGGCGGTCGCGGCCGGGGTGATGGCGGCACTCGAACCGGAGGATGCGGTACTGGCCATCTATCGGGAGCACGGCCACGCCCTGCTGCGCGGAGTGTTGGCGGGAGCAATCCTCGCGGAGATGTACGGCTACGAACAAGGATGCTGCCGCGGCCGGGGTGGGTCGATGCACCTCTTCGACGCGGCCACCCGCTTCTACGGCGGCAACGCCATCGTGGCGGGCGGCCTGCCCCTGGCGGTGGGCCTGGCCCTCGCCGACAAGATGGCGGGTCGCGACCGCGTCACCGTCTGTTTCTTCGGGGAGGGCGCGGTCGCGGAAGGGGAATTCCACGAGAGCATCAACCTGGCCGCGCTGTGGCAATTGCCGGTGCTGTTTCGCTGCGAGAACAATCTGTACGCCATGGGCACGGCCCTCGGGCGCTCGGAATCCCAGACGGATATCGCGTTGAAGGCGGCCGCCTACGAGGTTCCCGCCTGGCCCGTGGATGGGATGGACGTGCTCGCCGTCGAGGAGACGGCCCGGCGGGCGGTGCACATGGTCAGAGCCGGCGGCGGCCCGCACTTCCTGGAGCTGAGCACCTACCGGTTCCGGGCGCACTCGATGTATGACCCCGAGCGCTACCGGGAGAAGGCCGAGGTGGCCACCTGGTTGGAGCGCGACCCCATCGACCTGCTGCGCGCGGCGCTGGAGGCGGCCGGCGAGCTCCCGGCGAAGACGTGGGCGGCGGTGCAGGGGGAGGTCGACTCGGAGGTGCAGGCCGCCGTCGAGTTCGCGAAGGCCGGCACACCCGAGCCGGTTGAGGACCTCACCCGGTTCCTCTACACCGAGCGAGGCCCGAAGTGACGGGGATGCCGACATGAAGACGACCTACCGCGAGGCGATGCGCGCCGCGATCCGTGAGGCGATGACGCGCGATGACCGGGTCTTCCTGATGGGCGAGGACGTTGGGCGGTACGGCGGCTGCTTCGCGGTGAGCCTCGGGCTGCTGGAGGAATTCGGCCCGGAACGCATCCGTGACACCCCGCTCTCGGAGTCGGGTTTCGTCGGGGCCGGGATCGGCGCCGCGCTCGGCGGGATGCGTCCCATCGTCGAGATCATGACCGTCAACTTCAGCCTCCTGGCGCTGGACCAGATCATGAACAACGCGGCAACCCTCCGGCACATGTCGGGCGGGCAGTTCAGCGTTCCGCTGGTGATTCGCATGACGCCCGGCGCCGGGCGCCAGCTGGCCGCGCAGCACTCGCACAGCCTCGAGGGCTGGTACGCCCACATCCCGGGGCTGCGCATCCTCACCCCGTCGACCCTGGAAGACGCCCGCGGGATGCTGTGGACCGCGCTGCAGGATCCCGACCCGGTGCTGATCTTCGAGCACGGCTCGCTCTACAACGTGGCCGGGGAGATCGCCGACGACGCCGGCGCGGTCGACATCGACACCGCCGCCGTGCGCCGATCCGGCCGGGACGTGTCCCTCATCACCTATGGCGGCACCCTGCAGATCACGCTCGACGCCGCCGAGCCGCTGGCGCAGGAGGGCATCGACGCCGAGGTTTTCGATCTGCGCACCCTGCGCCCCCTCGACGACGCCGCGATTCTCGCCACCGTCGCGCGCACGCACCGCGCCGTCATCGTGGACGAGGGATGGCGCAGCGGCAGCATCTCCGCCGAGGTGAGCGCGCGCATCACCGAGTCGGCCTTCTTCGACCTGGATGCGCCGGTCGGCCGGGTCTGCAGCGTGGATAGTGCCGCTGCCCTACGCCAAGCACCTGGAACTGGCCGCACTCCCCTCCGTCGACCGCGTCGTCGCCGCGGCCCGGGAGGCGGTGGGCACCCATGGGTGACTTCCTGATGCCCGCCCTCGGCGCGGACATGGATCACGGCAAGGTGGTCGAGTGGCTGGTCAAGCCCGGCGACTACGTGCACCGCGGAGACATGGTCGCCGTCGTGGACACGGAGAAGGCGGACATCGACGTGGAGTCCTTCGATGAGGGGGTCGTCGCGGGCACCCGCGGCCCCGCGCGCCCCGTCCCCGCGGGTGATGACGCCGGCGGTCGCCGCGGAGCGGGCGGCCGGCCTGCGCCGCGCCGTCGGCGCACTGATGGCCCGCTCGAAGAAGTCCATCCCGCACTACTACCTGAGCACCACCCTGGACCTGCGGGCCGCGCTCGCGTGGATGGAACAGGTCAACGCGGGTCGGCCCGTCGCGGAACGCCTGGTCCCCGCCGCGCTGCTCCTGAAGGCCTGCGCGCTGGCCGCCCGCGCCGTGCCCGAAGTGAACGGCTTCTACACCGACGGCGCCTTCAGGCCGAGCGCCGCCGTTCACCTGGGCGTGGCCGTGTCCCTGCGCCAGGGCGGCCTGGTCGCCCCCGCGATCCATGACGCCGACACGCTCTCCCTCGACGTTCTGATGGCCCAGCTGCGGGACCTCGTCGGCCGCGCCCGTGCCGGGCGCCTGGCGCGTGCCGAGATGGCAGATCCGACCATCACGGTCACTAATCTCGGCGACCTCGGCGTCGAAAGCGTGTTCGGGGTCATCTACCCGCCGCAGGTCGCCCTGGTGGGCCTCGGCCGGGTGGTCGAACAGCCGTGGGCGCACAACGGATTGCTCGGCGTGAGGCCCGCGGTCACGGCCACCCTGTCCGCCGACCACCGGGTCAGCGACGGGTTGCGCGGAAGCCGATTCCTGGCCCAGGTCGAAGAATTGCTGCAGGCACCGGAGGAGCTATGAACGAACAGGATGCTCGCGCGGCCGTCTACGCCGCCATCGGCCAGGTCGCGCCGGATGTCGACACGGACGATCTGGATGAAAATGCTCGGCTGAGGCAGGATCTCGAACTCGACTCCCTCGATTTCCTGCGGCTGATCGAGACCATCGCGCAGGCGACCGGCGTCGATACCCCCGCGCGGGACTACCCCCGGGTCGCGACCGTGAAAGGCCTGGTCGGCTATGTCCAGGCCCACGGCTGAGCCGGACAAGCCGAATGCCGTTTCCGAGCATTATTCGGTTTCTCGAGGTCCGCGTCAAGTCCCTCGACGGGATGAGGCGTGGGCTGTGTACTGATGTTCCAGCCCGAACTGGAGGAGACTCATGACGATCACCGCACGCCAGCCATCCATCGCCACTTACAACCGTGCCGCCACGGATGCGTTCGGTGATTACCTGAGGAAGATCGGCGCCGTGGCGCTCCTCACCGCCGAGGACGAGGTCGACCTCGCCCGGCGGATCGAAGTCGGCCTGTTCGCCGAGGAACGCACCGAGCGAGCCGAGCCGGGCGCGCTGGAACCCTCACTCCTGCGTGAACTCGCGTGGCTCGCCCACGACGGCCACCGTGCGAAGAACCGCTTCATCGAGGCCAACCTTCGCCTGGTGGTCAGCATCGCCAAGCACTACTCCGGACGCGGCATGCCGATCATGGACCTCGTGCAGGACGGCAACATCGGCCTCGTCCGCGCCGTCGAGAAATACGACTTCATGACCGGCTTCAAGTTCTCCACCTACGCCACCTGGTGGATCCGCCAGGCCATCCACCGCGGCATGGCCGACAAATCCCGCATGATCCGCATCCCCGTGCACACCGCGGAGAAGCTCAACAAGATCAAGCGCATCCGCCGAGACCTCACCAGCACCCTCGACCGCGAACCCACCATGCAGGAGTTGTCCGACGCCTCGCAGATCCAGGTGGTCGACGTGATGAGGCTGCTCCGGTACGACAACGAGCCGATGTCGCTGCAGGCCCCCGTCGGCGACGGCCTCGGCGACATCTCCGAACTGATCATCGACGATGACCTGCCCCAGCCGGAGGAGCACGCCGTGCTGACCATGCGGGCCACCGACATCGGCTTCTACCTGAACGCACTGCCCCCGCGCGAACGGTCGATCCTGACCGCCCGATTCGGGCTGACCGGCGGCGCACCGCAGACGCTCGACCAGATCGCGGTCGTGCAGGGCGTCACCCGGGAACGGGTGCGGCAGATCGAGAAGCGCGCCCTCGCCCTCCTCAAGGTGCCCTGCCTGGAGCAGTACCTGCGGGACTACTAGCCCAGCCGGCCCCGAGTGCGGCGGCCCCCGGCGAAATACGCGAGGGGGCCGATGAAGTTCACCCCGATGACGAGGGCCCAGACCACCTTCGGCCCGTTCACAAGCGCCGCCGGCCGGGCGGCGAGGTCGCGCCACGCTGCGGCCGCGAGGGCGAACTGCACGGATGCGCCCACAATCGCCCCGACCCGTTGCCGCGGGCTCAGGTCACGCCAATGCCGCACCTTCTTCTTCTTCTTCTTCTGCACACCCCCACGCTACTCCCCGACGCCAGCGGGGACCACGCCCGGCTTGCGCGCCGACTGGCCCGAGCGCGGGAAGCTGCGAAACTGTCACTATGCCCTTCGCACCTCCTGTTCCCGCGTCCCTGCCGGCATCCGTTGAGGTCGGCCTCGGTTCGGGCGGCCTGCCGGTTGTGCGCGTGGCCGGCCGCCAGGGTTCGGCCGAGATCTACCTGCACGGGGCCCAGGTCACCGCGTGGACTCCGGCCGGCGGGCGGCCCGTTCTGTGGCTGAGCGCGACCAGCCGGTTCCTGCCGGACGCGGCCATCCGCGGCGGGGTTCCGATCTGCTTCCCCTGGTTCGGGGCGAAGGCGGGGGCTCCGTCCGCCGCCGCGCACGGGTTCGCCCGGCTGACGGAATGGGAATTCGTCGACGCGCAGGAAGCCGGCGACGACGTGGTGCTGACCTTCCGACTGGGCGATACCCCGGCCACCCGCGCTTCCGCCTGGCCGCACCGGTTCGAGGCGCTCTACACGGTCACCGTCGGCACCCGCCTGGCCCTCGCCCTGCGGATCACCAACCTGGAACCGGAGGCCGTGACCTTCGAAGAGGCGCTGCACACCTACCTGCGGGTCGATGATGTGCGCGATGTGCGCGTGGCCGGTCTCGAGGGCGCTCCCTTCCTCGATCAGCTGGCGGGTCTCACCGAGGTCCCAGGGGCAAGCGAGCCCGTACGGTTCGAGGCGGAAACGGACCGGATCTACCTCGGCACTGACGCCGCCGCCACGGTGATCGACCCGGCGGGCCACTCCGTCACCATCGAGAAGCGCGAGTCGCACAGCACCGTCGTGTGGAACCCCTGGGCTGCCAAGGCCCGGTCGATGTCCGACTTCGGCGACGAGGAGTGGACCGGGATGGTCTGTGTGGAGACCGCGAACATCCGCGGGGATCTGGTTCGGCTCGAACCCGGCCAGAGCCACACGATGACCGCCGTTCTGGCGGCCGTGGCCTGATGCACCGATGCCCGTTCCGCCCCGCCCTAAAACTTTTATTCGCATCCGCGTGACGAAAGTCGCTCGCGGCACGTCCTATCAGTGCACTGCCCGGTTGGCGTTCGCGTGAACCGGTATCACCTTCCCAGATCGGAGCTCCACCATCGTTGACACCAGCGCATCCGCACAGAACCCGGTCACCGGGCCAGGCGAAACCGTCATCACTGACGGCGTCGTCGCCAAGGTGGTCGGCATCGCGGCAAATCAGGTGCCCGGTGTGCACGCGCTCGGCGGTAGCGCCGCGCGCGCCCTCGGGGCGATCCGCGAAGCCTTCAGCGGCGCGGACCTCTCCCCCGGGGTGAGCGTCGACGTCGCCGACGGTCGGGTATCGGCGACGATCTCCATCGTCGTCGAGTACCCGCACGAACTGCGGAAGGTCGCGGACGATGTTCGCGCCGCCGTCGCCACCGCGATCGAGACGATCGTCGGGATGCAGGTCGGCCCGGTCGATGTGACCGTCAAAGACGTGCACCTCGCCGCGGACGACAGCAGCGACGACAGCGACGCTGACGACAGCAATGCTGACGACAGCAATGCTGACGACAGCAATGCTGACGCTAGCAGCGCGGACGACACCCGCAGCGCCAATCACGATTCCACAGAATAGAAAAGGACAAGACACATGAGCTTCATCGGATTCCTCATTCTCGGCCTCATTGCCGGCGCAATCGCCAAGGCGATCCTCCCGGGCAACCAGGGCGGGGGCTGGATCATCACGTTGATCCTCGGCGTGGTCGGCGCCTTCCTGGGCGGTTTCCTCGGCTCGGCAATCTTCGGGGTCGACCTGGCCGGCTTCTTCTCGATCCAGACCTGGCTCCTCGCCATCGCCGGCTCAATCATCGTGCTGCTGGTCTACGGTGCACTGGCCGGCCGTCGTCGCCGGGCCTGATCCCCAGCTTTAAAACACAGAACGGGCGCACCCTCCGCGGAGGGTGCGCCCGTTCTGTGTTTGTGCAGTCACCGCACCGGGCAATCACCGCACCGGCCAAACCGAATCCCCGATGATTCCGAACAGTTACCAAGCACGGCGGGACCGTGACAACTACCGGAGGTCATTCTCATGCGCACATCACCCAACCGACTCATCGCCACCGTCTTCGGCGCCGTCTACCTGCTGGTCGGACTGCTCGGCTTCGCCGTCACCGGCGGCGTCAGCTTCTTCGCCACCCAGGGCGGGCTGCTGCTCGGCATTTTCGCGGTCAACCCCCTGCACAACACCGCCCACCTCCTGATCGGCGCCGCCCTGCTGATCGCCGGCGTGTCCACCGTCTCCGCGGCCAAGGCCGTCAACACCACGGTCGGCGCCGTGTACCTGCTGCTGGGAATCGTCGGGTTCTTCATCGCGAGCACCGCGCTGAACATCCTCGCCCTGAACACCGCCGACCACTTCCTGCATCTGGCCAGCGCCATCGTGCTGCTCGGCGCCGGGCTCGCCGCGGACAAGACCGCTGCCCGCACGGTCACCGCGTAACCGGCAGCCGCGCCACGCCCACGCCCACCGACGCACCCACGGACAGGACTCCCATGACTCCGATCAGCCTCCTCTGGACCGCCTTCGCCGCCCTGGGGGCGGGCACCATTCACCTGGCCGTGGGCGCGGGCGCTCCCCTGCCGCTCGCGATCCTCTTCGCCGGGGTCGGCGCCGCGGAGATCGGCTGGGGTGTGGCGACCCTCGTGCGGGGGCGCGTCCTCGTGGCCGACCTGGCCGTTGTCGGGGCGCTGATCCCGGTATTCGTCTGGGGAGCCACGGCGACCCTGCGCAGCGGCTTCGGCCTGCCCGCCGATGCGGCGGGCCTGCCGGTCTTCCCGATGGCCGTCGCCACCCTGTTCAGCGTGTTCGTGGCCCTCTCCCTCGCCGTCGCCCGGCGGCGGGCGGCGTCGGAGTCCGCGGCAACGGGCACACCTCAGGGCCGGCGCTTCCTGGCGGCGCTGGCGCTCGGAGGTCTTCTGGTCTCCGGTCTGACCACGCCGGCCTTGGCGGCAACGGATGCGGGCGCGCACGCGGTGCCGCACGGTTCCCACAGCGAAACGGCCCACCCCGTGCTGCCGGAATCACCGCATTCCCATCACTGATGGCCGCTGCTGATCGAAGCCGCAGCTGATCGAAGCGGGTGCTACTCCGCGGTGCCCGGCAAGGCGAGGCCTGGTGCGGGCGGGTTCGGCGCGGCCGGGCGCGGGCCGCGCATGAACCGCCGCACATTCTCGTCCACGATCATGTCGTTCGGGCGCAGGGGACGGGTGAGGTAGAGGCCGTCCAGGCTGGTCAACCGGCTGAGGGCCACGTAGGTCTGACCGGGGCTGAACACCCTCGCCCCGAGATCCACAACCGCTCGCTCATAGGTGGCGCCCTGCGACTTGTGAATGGTGACCGCCCAGGCCAGCCGCAACGGAAACTGCGTGAACTCGGCCACGACATCCTTGCGCAGCTTCTTGGTGGTCGGGTTGTAGGTGTACTTGAACTTCTCCCACACCGCCGGTTCGACCTCGTGCGTCTCGCCGTCGATATCGACGTAGACCGTCGATTCGACCCGGGTGACGGTGCCGATGCTGCCGTTCACCCAGCGCGGACCGCCGTCCTGCTGGGAGTCGTTGCGCAGGAACATGACCTGCGCGCCCACCTTCAGCTCGAGCACCTCATCGGCCGGGAACGTGCGGCCGCCGAAGTCGCCGGTGACGTCCGCCTTGGCGGTGCGCGCCCTGCCCGACAGTCGTTTGAGGGCGGAGGCGTTGATGCGGTTCACCGCGTCGTTGCGGGTGGCCAGGGTGATCACGCCCTCGCTGGGCGGAGTGCGCGCCCCGGCGGCGTTGAGCGCGCCGCCGATCTCGGCCGTCACCTGCCCGTGGCGGACCGCGTTGAGCATGTGCTTGAAGTCGGCGTCCCGCTGGCGGTGCACCTCGGTGAGCTCGAAGATGCGCAGGTCGGCGGCCTGCCACACCTTCGCGTCGAAAAACCACATCGACCGATAGTTGTCGGCGAAGTAGGCGCGTTCGTCGGAGTCACCCGGCACCGGGGCCAGCTGGTACGGGTCGCCGAACAGCACGATCTGCGCCCCGCCGAAGGTGTCGTTCGGGCGCTGCCGGGCCTGGCGGAGGCTGCGGTCGATCGCGTCCATCAGGTCGGCGTTGACCATGGACACCTCGTCGATGACCACGGTGTCGATCGTGTTGAGCAGTTTGCGCACCTGGTCGGACTGGTCGATCGCGTTGTCGGCGATCACGCCGATCGGCAGCCGGAACAGGGAGTGGATGGTCTGGCCGCCGACGTTCAGCGCCGCCACCCCGGTGGGCGCCGCGATCACGATCTGCTTGCTCGTGTGCCAGGACAGGTGGTTCAGCAGCGTCGATTTGCCGGTGCCGGCGCGGCCGGTCACGAACACGTTCTGGCGGGTGCCCTCGATGGCCTGGAACACTTCGGCCTGCTCGCGCGACAGCGGAATCTCAGACGGAATCTCGGACACGGTGGGCACTTTCGATGGGTTCGGACGGGACATCCCACTGTATCCGGCCCGGCTGTGGGAGGCGGCCGGGCGGGCGGGTCGGTGGAGAAGATGCGCGCCGTAGGATGAGGGAGTGAGCAACCGGGACGGCAGGCGCCGGCGAAACCAGCGGCGCGCCGTCGTGGCCGTGGTCCTCGTGTCCGCCCTGCTCGGCGCGGCCCTGGTCGCCACGATCGGTTCGCTCAACCGGGACTTGTACAGCGCGAGCGGATTCGTGCGGCAGTACCTCGATGCGCTCGCGCGGCAGGATGTCTCGAGCGCGCTGATGCTGCCCGGGGTCACGCCCACCGACGACCAGCTCGAGGCGGCGGATCTGCCGCAGGACCTCCCCCGGACGCTGCTGCGGCCCTCCGTGCTGGGCGAGCTCACCGACATCCGTCTCACCGGGGACAGCGAGACCGCGCAGGACCGGCACACGGTCGTCTACGGCTTCCGCCTCGACGGCGAACCCGCGCAGATGACGTTCCAGGTGGCGCACACGGGCACGTTCTTCGGCGTCTTCGACAGCTGGCGGTTCGAGACCAGCCCCCTGGCCGTGCTGCAGGTGACCGTGCTGCACGAGGCGACGTTCTCCATCGACCAGCTCACCCTCGACGCGCGCGCCCACGCCGCGAAGGGCGCCCCCGCCGCATTCTCCAATCAGGCCGCCTACCTCGCCTTCGCGCCGGCGCGCTACACGATGGGCCACACGTCCGCCCTGCTTTCGTCGCCGCCGCAGACCGTGACCGTGACCGCATCCGGCACCACGGACGTCACCATCGACGCCCAGCCCAACGAACAGTTCGTGACCCAGGTGCAGGACGAGCTGGACAGCTTCCTGAACGCCTGCACCACCCAGCAGGTGTTGCAGCCGTCGGGGTGCCCCTTCGGCATCGAAATCAACGACCGGGTCACCGAACCGCCGCTCTGGTCGATCGCCGAGTACCCGCAGGTCACCCTGACGGGCGGCGACTCCACCTTCGAGATGCCCGAAACCCCGGGCCACGCTCACATCGTGGTCGAGGTGCAGTCCCTGTTCGACGGCGAGGTCGAGACCCGCGACGAGGATGTGCCCCTGTCGGTCGCGATCAGCGTGACGGTCAACCCGGACGGCTCGCTCGCGCTCCAGCTGCACTGACGTCGGTCGCGCCCTGCCGCTACTCCGCGCGGTCGCGGTCGCGGGCGGCGAGCCGGGCCAGCTGCGCGTTGTATTGAGTGAGCTCGGCGTCGTGGGTGCGGTCGGCGTTGCGGTCCTTGCGACGGGTCTCCTTCTCGTCACTGTGGCTCCACTGGATAGCCACCGCGATGGCCAGGGCGATGGTCGGGATCTCGCCGACGCTCCAGGCGATCCCACCGCCCATCTGCTGGTCCGCGATGCCGCTGAGGCCCCAGTCACGCCCCATCGCGCCGTACCAGTCCGCCAGGAGCAGCCCGGTTCCGGTCATCATCGTCACCCCGAAGAAGGCGTGGAACGCCATGGTTCCCAGTAGCAGGAGCAGGCGGCCGGCGTAGGGCAGGCGGTAGGGCACCGGGTCGATGCCGATCAGTGACTGAACGAACAGGTAGCCGGTGATCAGGAAGTGCACCACCATCCACTCGTGGCCGATGTGATCGGTGGTCGCCCAGCTGAACAGCGACGAGTAGTAGAAGACCCACAGCGACCCGGCGAAGAGGGCAGCGGCGACCAGCGGATTGGCCAGGATGCCCGCGTACCGTGAGTGCACGGCGAGAAGGATCCACTCGCGCGGACCGCGGCTGCCGTCCTGCCGCTTGCGGATCGCGCGGGCGGCGAGCGTCACCGGCGCCCCCGGCACCAGGAACACCGGCACCAGCATGGTCAGGGCCATGTGCATAAGCATGTGCGAGGAGAACAGGTACTGCGCGTAGAGGTTCGCCCCGCCGTTGGTGATGTAGAAGAGGACGAGCATGCCGGTCACCCACAGCACTGTGCGGAACACCGGCCACTGGTCACCGCGGCGGCGCAGGCGGGCCACCCCGGCGACGTAGAAGAAGATCCCGAAGGCGCAGAACAGCACCCAGGCCAGGTCGAAGCTCCACTCGGTGAAGTAGCGACCGAAGGTGAGTTCGGGCGGCAGGAGCTCGCCGGTTAGGATTTGGGCGGGCGTCGACGTGGGCACCTGGGTCGCCGTGACCTGCGCCACCGGGGTCGCCGTCTTCGCGAGAGCGGCCGCCACGCCGGAGGCCAACCCCATGAACCCGAGCTCGGCCACGACGAGCCACCAGAACCAGCGACCGGCGTGCGGCCTCCCGGCCTGCTCGGAGCGTTGCATCCGTCGGATCAGGGTTCGGCGCTGCACGGCGCCGAAGACGCCCAGCGCGGTGAGGGCGAAGACCTTGACCAGCACCAGGATGCCGTACGGCGTGAACAAGCGTTCCCAGGTGCCCAGCCGCAGTTCCGCGCCGACGTAGCCCGAGGCCGCGACCACGATGAAGCTGACCAGGGCGAGCGTGGAGTACCGGTCGATGACCACATCGATGCGGCCGCCGGCCAGCTGCTTGCGGAGCACGATGATGGTGAGCAGGCCGCCCAACCAGATCGCGGCGAAGACGAGGTGCAGCCCCAGCGCCGTGATGGCGATATTGTGTCCCTCGGCGCCGGCCGCGTGCCCCTGCAGCGCCATCGGCACGAGAGCGCCCACCGCGAGGACCGTGACGAAGACGAGCCCGGTCTGGGAGCGCACCGCGAAGCAGAGCACGGTGACGGCGGCCGCGATCAGGGTGGTGCCCAGCCACGCCTGGCCGATTTCGATGTCGCTGAAGAATTGTCCGGCGGTCGCGCTGAACCGGTCGTCGAAGCTGAGCGGGATGGTCGTCACCTGCAGGAAGGTGAAGAAGCCGGTCAGGGCGGATGCAACGGTGAAGACCGCTGCGGAGCCGGAGGCGAAGTCGATCGCCGTGTTGTACTCGGGCTCACGCGGGCTCAGCGCGAAGACGGTGAGCACGAGGGCACCGATGGTTCCCGCCGCGGAGACGTTCACCAGCAGTTTGGCCAGGGGAAGGCCCCAGCGCACGACCGGCCCGGGATCGGCCAGCAGTTGGGCGGCCGAGCCGCCGCCGTAGGCCAGGGCCACGAGCGTCGCAAGCATGGCGACCAGCAGGAGTACTGCCGGACCGGAAATACGTACGAGACGAGGCACCGACTAAGCCTAACCTCGTGGGCCGCGCCGTGACTCCCCCGCGGTCGTCGCCCCCCCCATCATGACAGGGGGCCGTTAAAAGCAAACAGGGCGTCGACCGAAGTCGACGCCCTGCCCTCTTGGGGCGAAACCTACTTGGCGGCAGCCTTGAGCTTGCTGCCGGCGGTCAGCTTGACGCGGTGGCCGGCGGCGATGGCGATCTCTTCGCCGGTCTGCGGGTTGCGGCCGGTGCGCGCTGCGGTTGCGGTGCGCTCGACTCCGAGCCAGCCTGGGATGGTGACCTTGCCGTCGTTCGCGACGGTGTCAGCGAGAGTTGCAAAGAAAGCGTTCAGAACGCCGTCGACTGCAGCCTGGCTCTGGCCAGAGTCTGCGGCAACCTTGGCAACGAGCTCGGTCTTGTTCAGCGACTTGTCAGCCATTGAGTGTCCTCCTCGGACCTTTGTCTGTAAAAACAGGTATTCACGTATGTCGGGCGACGCTTCGAAAAGCGCCTCCGTTGGCCGGTTGGACCGGGTTGAATCTAGCAGAGTTCCCCGGAATTCCGCGGATTTACGGCGTTTCGAGGCGGTTTGCCCCTCCGGAACGGCCCCATTTCCGCTCTACGCGAAAAATGAGACAAAAAAAGAGAAGACGCCGACCGAAGTCGAAATCTTCTCTTTTTTCCGGAACCGGAGGTTCCGAATGACCGACTAGGCGGTCACGCGCGCTCTACCAACTGGACTTGGTGATGCCGGGCAGTTCGCCGCGGTGAGCCATGTCGCGGAAACGAACGCGCGAGATACCGAACTTGCTGAGGTGTCCACGGGGACGGCCGTCAACCGCGTCGCGGTTGCGCAGGCGAACCGGCGACGCGTTGCGGGGAAGCTTCTGCAGGCCGAGGCGAGCTGCTTCACGCGACTCGTCGGTGCCGGCCGGGTCAACGAGGGCCTTCTTGAGCTCAAGGCGCTTCGCTGCGTAGCGCTCGACGATAACCTTGCGCTGGTTGTTCTTGGCAATCATGCTCTTCTTCGCCATTTTTAGCGCTCCTCACGGAAGTCAACGTGCTTGCGCACTACGGGGTCGTACTTCTTGAGCACGAGACGGTCGGGGTCGTTGCGACGGTTCTTCTTGGTCACGTACGTGTAACCGGTTCCAGCCGTCGAACGGAGCTTGATGATCGGGCGGACGTCATGCTGCTTGGCCATTAGATTTTCTCCCCACGGGCGAGAAGGTCCTTGACGACCGACTCGATGCCACGAGCGTCGATGACCTTGATGCCCTTGACGGACAGGGTCAGCGTGACGTTACGGCGAAGCGACGGTACGTAGTACTTCTTGGTCTGAACGTTCGGGTCGAAACGACGCTTGGTGCGTCGGTGCGAGTGTGAAATGTTGTGTCCGAAGCCAGGAACGGCTCCGGTCACCTGGCAAGTAGCTGCCATGGTTCTCCTCCAATACCGAAGGGCGAATGCCCTTCCCAAGATCTCTTGTCGGCTGGCACGACGACATTCCCGCGAAGGCGGAAGCGAGGCGAACCAGCAGTGCACGCACAGATATGCGCAGCAGCGTCCAACACTACGCGCTGCTCTCCCCCGGCGCAAACTCAACCAATTCGACGGAGATTCTGCCATTTTTGGCGCTGAAGCCGGGAAAACAGGGTTGTGGGAGCAGAATCTCCGTCGAATTCGTTCGCTACTCGAGGACTGGGGCGGGGGGTGCGGCGGGAGGTGAGACGGCGGGGGCGGCGGCGGTGCAGGCGGCGCAGAGGCCGAAGACGTCGACCACGTGGGCGGCCTGGGTGAACCCGTTCTCGGCGGCGACGTTCTTCGCCCAGGTCTCGACGGCATCCGCTTCGATCTCGACCGTGAGGCCGCAATTGCGGCAGATCAGGTGGTGATGGTGGTCGGTCGTGCTGCAGGCGCGGTACAGGCCCTCGCCCTCGGGCGACTGCAGGGAATCGGCTTCACCCTCGAGGGCCAGGTCGGCGAGCGCCCGGTACACCGTGGCCAGACCGATCGGTGACCCGGTCGCGTGCAGGTTGGAGTGGAGCCCCTGTGCGCTGACGAATCCCTCGGCCGCGCCCAGCGCCGTGCGCACGGCCTCCCGCTGCCAGGTGTTCCGCTTCATAGTCTCAACCGTAACGGGGCCCGGACGAGCCGGCGACCGCCCAGGGCGAGCACGAAGAACGCCGCCGCGGTGAGGGCGATCGCGGGTCCGGCGGCGACGTCGATCGCCCGGGACAGGAGCACACCGACGAGCCCGGCCACCGCACCCAGCACCGGTGCGACGACCAGGATCTGGGTGGTGGTGCGCACGACCAGCCGGGCGGCGGCGGCGGGTGCCGCGATCAGAGCGATCGCGAGGATCGCGCCGACGGCCGGCATCGCCGTGACCACGGTTGCCGTGATGAGGGCCAGGGTGAGCAGCTCGATCGGCCATTCCCGGTAGCCGGCCGCGCGGAATCCGTTCGAGTCGAACGTGGAGAACAGGATTTCCTTGCCCAGGAAGAGCATCACCGCCACGGCCGCGACCAGCACCGAAAAGGCCAGGATCAGGTCGCCGGTGGTGACGGTCAGGATGGACCCCACGAGATAGGAGTCCACCTGCACCGGCAGCGACGGGTTGAGCGCCTGCAGGAGCACGCCGAGCGCGAAGCCGGCGGTGAGCAGGATGCCGGAGGCCACCTGGCTGCCCTGACGCTTCACCCGCCCGATCAGGGTCATGATTCCCACGATCAGGATGCTCGCCAGCGCGGCGCCGAGCGGGATGCTGATGCCGAGGATCGTGGCGGCGACCGCGCCGGGGAAGGTCGCGTGGGTGAGGGCCTGCGCGAAGAACGTCCGCCGGCGGAGCACGACGAGCGCGCCGACCAGGCCGGAAAGGGCGCCGATCCCGGCCGCCGCCAGGAGGGCCTTCTCGAAGTAGCCCATCAGCGGGCGACCCTGGGCCGCCGCAGCCCGTCGACGGCCAGGCGCAGCAGCAGCACGATGGCGTAGCCGGCGACGAGCACCAGCACGACGGTCGCCCCGCTGGGCAGGTCGATCCCGGACTGCACGGAGGCCTGGAAGCCGAGGGCCAGGCCCAGCCAGGAGCCCAGGGCCGCGAACCCGGCCGCGATCGGGAACAGGAGCCACAGCCGCGCCGTGACCAGCCGCGCTACGGCGCCCGGAACGATCAGCACGGCCAGCACGAGCAGGTTGCCGACGGCGCTGGAGGCCGCGACCACGACGAACGCGATGGCCACGTTGAGCACGAGGTCGAGCGCCAGCGGTCGGTACCCGTAGGCGGCGAAGCCGACCCGGTCGAATGCCCGGAACACCTCTTCCTTCAATGTGAAGGCGACCAGGAGCAGGGCGATGCCGCAGATGACGACCGTCTGGATGACCTCGATCGGGCTGACCGTGAGCAGTCGGCCGAACAGGAGCTGTTCCAGCTGCCCGACGTAGTTCGTCTCGCGCGAGACCAGGATCACGCCGACGCTGAACATCGCGGTGAAGACGATGGCGATCGCGGCATCCGAACTCACCGACCGGCGCACGATCAGGGTGAGCACGACCGCGGCGAAGAGCGCGGCGACCATTGCTCCGGCGAACAGTCCGTCACGCCCGCCCCAGACGAATCCGATGGCGATGCCGGGGAAGACGGCGTGCGTCAGCCCGTCGCTGATGAATTCGAGTCCCCGCAGGTTGACGAGCACACCGACCACGCCGGCCACGAGGCTGAGCGCGCCCAGCACCACGAGCGCCCGCGTCATGAACGGCAGGGCGAACGCGTCGACGAGCGGGTTCAGGAGCTCCACGTCAGTGTCCCGAGTGGTCCGGCAGGACGACGGTGTGCTCGTCGAGCTCCACGCCGACCTCGTGGAAGGTGCGCTGCACGTTCTCCAGGCTCAGCACCGACTCGCGGGGGCCGAACGCCACCTGCGTGCCGTTGAGCAGCAGGACCTCTTCACAGACTTCGCGGGCAAGCTGCAGGTCATGGGTGGAGACGAGCACGGCCACCCCCTCCTCCTTCAGCCGTTTCACGGTGCCGACGAGGGCGTCCCGGTTCTGCTGGTCGAGGCCGTTGAACGGCTCGTCGAGCAGCAGCAGCCGCGGGCCGGACGCCACGGCCCGCGCGAGCAGGCCGCGCTGCTGCTGGCCGCCGGACAGCTCGCCGAACCGGGTCTTCGCGCGCTGGGTGAGCCCGACGGCGTCCAGGGCCCGGGCAACGGCCTCGCGGTCACGCTTGCCGGGCAGGCGCAGCCAGCCCAGGGTGCGGTAGCGCCCCATCAGGACCACCTGCTCCAGGGTCACCGGGAACTGGGGATCGAGGTCGCCGGCCTGGGGCACGTAGCCGATCGAGCCGACCGGGGCCGTCGGTTCGCCGAGCACCTCCACGGTGCCGCTCACCCGCTGCACCAGGCCGAGGATGCCCTTGAGCAACGTGGACTTGCCTGAGCCGTTCGGCCCGATCAGGGCAACGGCCTCGCCCGCCCGCAGGTCGAAGGTGATGCCCTCGAGTGCCGGCAGGTGGCCGTACGAGAAGGCGGCCCCCACCACTCTGAGGGCCAGGGGGGCGCCGGCCCGCACTTGAGAAGGGTTCTCGTTCACAGATCAACTATCGCAGGTCTGCGGGAACCGCGGTGGGCGTGGCCCCCCAGGACTCCAGGATCAGGGTGACGTTGTGCACCTGGGAGTCGATGTACGTGGCGCCGTCGCTGCCCTTTGCGCCGAGCGAGTCGCTAAACAGCGCCTCCTCCCCCGAGTACACGGCGACGCCCGCCTCTGTGGCGATGGTGTCGGCGGCCTTCGGGCTGATCGACGCCTCGGAGAAGACGGCTTTCACCCCCGTGGCCCTGATGTCGGCGACGAGCTTGTCGATCGCAGCGGCGCTGGGCTCGGCATTGTCGTCGAAGCTCGGGATGATGGAACCGACGAACGTGATGCCGTAGGCCTCGGTGAAGTAGGTGAACGCGTCGTGGTTGCTCACGAGCAGGCGCTCCGCCGCGGGAACGGCGTCGATATTGGTGCGGATCCAGGTGTCGAGTTCGGCCAGTCGGCCCCGGTAGGCTGCCGCATTCGCAGCGAAGTCCGCGGCCTGGTCGACACTCGCGGCACCGAGGCCGTCGGCGATGGTCTGCACCATGGTCTCCGCGTTGGACACGTCGGTCCAGATGTGCGGGTTGCCGGATTTCTCGGTGCCGCCGAGGACCTCGACTCCCGTCGCTGCGGTGATGGTCACGCCGTCGAATCCGCTGGCGCTGATCGCGTCGGAGAGCCACTCCTCGAGTCCGACGCCGTTGATCACGAGAACATCGGCTGCTCCGAGGGCGGTCAGGTCAGCCACCGAAGGGTCGAAGCTGTGCGCGCTCTGGTTGGGCAGGATGAGCTGGGTGACCGAGACGCCGACGGTGTCGCCGACGACATTGCGAGTGAAATCGGCCACCTGCGTGGTCGTCGCGACCACCTGGAGGTCGTCGGCAGCGCCGGAATCAACTCCCCCGGTCGGAGCGCAGCCGGCCAGGAGCAGAGCGGTCGCGGCCGCAAGCACAGGGAGGACGAATCGCTTCTTGATCACGGTTCAAGGCTAGGCCTATTGATAATGATTGTCAAAACCATTAGGTGCGCGCCGCGCGAGAGGTGACCCGGGACCTTTTCGGGGGTCAGGACGGGGCGGGGCCGGTTTAGACGATGCCCGACGTGCCGAGCAGGGAACCGATCAGGAAGGTGACGACCAGAGCCGCGGCCCCGCCGAGCACGACCCGGATGGTCGCGCGGAGCTTCGGGCTGCCGCCGAGGTGGGCGCCGGTCATGCCGAGCGCCGCGAGGGCGATGAGCACGGCACCGAAGGTGATCGGAATGCGCACGCTCTCGGGCAGGAGCAGGATTGCCAGGAACGGAAGCAACGCGCCGAGGGTGAAGGCCGCGGCCGAGACCCAGGCGGCGTGCCAGGCGCTGACGACGTCGTCCTCGGCGATGTTGTGCTCGGCGAGCAGGTGGGCACGCACGGGATCGATCGCCGTGAATTCCACGGCGACCTGCCGGGCCGTGGCGGGGGCGAGTCCCTGCTTTTCGTAGAGTTCCGCGAGTTCCTGCAGTTCGCCTTCGGGGTCGATACTGAGCTCGCGCTTCTCGCGCTCGATCAGGGTGCGCTGGCTGTCACTCTGACTGCTGACCGAGACGTATTCGCCGAGGGCCATGGAGATGGCCCCACCGACGAGGCCGGCGGTGCCTGCCGCCGCGATGGCGGCGGTGGAGCCGGTCGCCCCGGCCACACCGACGACGAGGGCCGCAACGGAGACGATGCCGTCGTTGGCGCCGAGCACCCCGGCACGCAGCCAGTTGAGCCGGCCGGCATGGCTCTCGGTGCGCTTCGGTTCGGCGGCGGCAACAGCAACCGAGGGACTGAGGGAAGCGATTCCAGCGGACGTGAGTGAGGTCATAACGAATATCAGAACACAAGCCGGCATCCCCCGCCAGCGTGGAAAGCCTTACCTCACCGGCGAGCAAAAGAACTGGTGAGGCAAGGCTTCCCAAATATTCAACCGGCTATTCGAGGAGCAGCGCGGGCTCCTCGATGATGCTGGCGACATCCGCCAGGAACCGGCTCGCGACATCCCCGTCGACGACCCGGTGGTCGAAACTCGCGCCGATCGTGGTCACGAAGCGGGCGCGCACCTCGCCGTCCACCACCCACGGCTTCTGCTTGATCGTGCCGAGGGCGACGATGCCGGCCTCGCCGGAGTTGAGGATGGGGGTGCCCGTGTCCATCCCGAACACGCCGATGTTGGTGATCGTGATCGTGCCGCCCGACATGTCGGCGGGGGTGGTCTTGCCGTCGCGCGCGGTGAGGGTGAGTCGTTCGAGCGCGCCCGCGAGTTCCAGCAGGCTCATGTCCTGGGCCTCCTTGACATTGGGCACGATCAGGCCCCGCGGGGTCGCCGCCGCGATGCCGAGGTTGACGTAGTGCTTGATCACGATTTCCTCGTCGGTGAAGATCGAGTTGACCGTGGGGTTGCGCCGCACCGCCCAGATCATGGCCTTGGCCATGATCAGCAGCGGGGAGACCCGCACGCCGGCGAAGTCGGTGGATGCCTTGAGCCGCTTGACGAATTCCATGGTGCGGGTGGCGTCGACATCGACGAAGAGGCTCACGTGCGGTGCGGTGAACGCGCTGGAGACCATGGCCTGGGCGATGGCCTTGCGCACGCCCTTGACGGCGATGCGCTCCTCGCGGTCGCTCGGCCACTCCGGCGTCTGGATGTTGCGGAAGACGCTGGCCTGGGTGGCGGCGCGCAGCACGTCCTCCCGGGTCACGTCGCCGACCGGGCCGGTCGCCTCGACCAGGGACAGGTCGACTCCGAGATCCTTGGCGAGCTTGCGGATCGGCGGTTTGGCGATGACCGGTCCGGCGGATGCCGCACGCGGGAGCCGGGGAAGGGGCGCCGCCGCGGCGCGCGGGGCGATGACGGGCGGCGGCGCGATCGATTCGTGGGCGACCGGGGTGCTGCCGTGGCGCTTCCGCCGGGTGGGCATGGTCGCGGTGGCACCGCGGCCGACGAGCACGGGGCCGGCCTTCTCGGCCGGTTCGTCGGAGATCGTGGAACCGGCATCCGCTGCCGCGCCGGCCAGCTCGTTCTCATTCGCCCCCGTCGGGGGAGCGGACACCTCGGCATCGGTGCCGGCGTCGGAGACGATGGTGATGATCACGGTTCCGACGTCGACGGTCGTTCCGGGCTGCACCAGGATCTCGCCGACCACGCCGACATAGGGCGACGGGAGTTCGACCAGCGATTTGGCGGTCTCGATCTCGACCAGCACCTGGTTGATCGCGACGGTGTCGCCGGGCGCCACCTTCCACTCGACGATTTCGGCCTCGGTGAGACCCTCGCCGACATCGGGCAGGGTGAATTTCGACACGCTCATGAAGCGAGCTCCTTGCGATTGGTGAGGCGAGAGTGGCCGTTCCGGTCCAGAGTGCCCCGCGGAACGGTCACTCTGGACCGGAAAGGTGACTGCCGGGGGGACTGCGTGGTCATCTCGGGTGGTCTCAGTAGGCGAGGGCGCGGTCGACGGCTTCGAGCACGCGGTCCGGGCTGGGCAGGAAGTGCGTCTCCACGGCGGCCGGCGGGAACGGGGTGTCGAACCCGGAGACCCGCAACACGGGGGCTTCGAGCAGGTAGAACGCCTTCTCCATCACGGTGGCGGCGATCTCCGAGCCGACACTGACGAAGCCGTGGGCCTCCTGCGCGACGACCAGGTGCCCGGTCTTCTCGACCGAGGTGAGGATCGGGCCGTAGTCGATCGGCGAGATCGACCGCAGGTCGATGACCTCGATGCTGGTGCCCTCCTCCGCGGCGAGGTCGGCGGCCTGCAGCAGCACGCTCACCATGGCGCCGTGGCCGACGACAGTGGCATCCGTACCGCTCCGCACCACGCGGCTGGCGTGCAGCGGCGTGCCGCTCTCGGCCAGATTGACTTCGCCCTTGGGCCAGTAGCGGCTCTTGGGCTCGAAGAAGATGACCGGGTCGTCGCTCCGGATGGCTTCCTGCATCATCCAGTACGCGTCGTGGGGGTTCGACGGGCTCACCACGCGCAGTCCCGGCGTGTGCGCGAAGTAGGCCTCCGGGCTCTCCTGGTGGTGCTCGATCGAGCCGATGTGGCCGCCGTAGGGGATGCGGATCACGACGGGCATGATCACTTCACCCTCATGCCGGTTGCGCATGCGCGAGAGCTGGCTGGTGATCTGGTCGAAGCCGGGGAACACGAATCCGTCGAACTGGATCTCGCAGACGGGGCGGTAGCCGCGCAGAGCCAGCCCGATCGCCGTGCCGATGATGCCGGACTCGGCCAGCGGGGTGTCGAGCACGCGCTTGTCGCCGAATTCGGCGAAAAGGCCCTCGGTGACGCGGAAGACCCCGCCGAGCGGGCCGATGTCCTCGCCCATCATCAGGACCTTGGGGTTGTCCCGCATGGCCTGGCGGAGGCCGGCGTTCAGCGCCTTGGTCATCGGCAGGTTGGCCACGGTCGGGGTGCTCGCCGGGGTGCCGGCCGGGGTGCCGGCCGGGCTCATTTCGATCGTGTCGCTCACGCGGCGCCTCCTTCGAAGGATGCTTCGTACCGGGCGAGCCAGGCCTTCTCCTCGTCGATCAGGGGGTGAGGTTCGGCGTAGACGTTGTCGAAGATGACGTTCGTCTCGGGTGAGCGGATGTCCAGGGCCCGGCGGCGCACATCCGCGGCGTGGTCTTCCGCCTCCTCGTCGACGGCGTCGAGGAACTCCTGTTCGACGCCGAGGCCCCGCAGGTAGCTGCGGAACCGCACGATCGGGTCCCGGGCCACCCAGTAGGCGAGCTCCTCCGGGTCGCGGTATTTCGTGGGGTCGTCCGCCGTGGTGTGGGCGCCGACGCGGTAGGTGAGTGCCTCGATCAGGGCCGGACCCTTGCCGGCGCGCGCGTCGTCGAGGTGCTTGGCGGTCACGGCGTAGCTGGCGAGCACGTCATTGCCGTCGATCTGGGTGCCTGGCATGCCGAACCCGCCGGCGCGCAGGTAGAGGGGGGTGCGCGACTGGCGGGTGACCGGCACCGAGATGGCCCAGTGGTTGTTCTGCAGGAAGAACACCTGCGGGGTCTGGTAGCTCGCCGCGAAGACGAGCGCCTCGTTGGCGTCGCCCTGCGACGACGCCCCGTCGCCGTAGTACACGATGACGGCCTGGTCGGTCTCGGGGTTGCCGGTCGCGGTGGCGCCGTCGAGCTGCATGCCCATCGCGTAGCCCGTGGCGTGGAGGGTCTGGGAGGCGAGCACCAGGGTGTACAGGTGGAAGTTACCGTGTTCTTCGGGGGTCCAGCCGCCGAGCGTGACGCCGCGCAGCATCCGCAGGATGTCGACCAGGTCGAGTCCTCGGATCATGCCGACGACGTGCTCCCGGTAGGAGGGGAAGACGTGGTCCTGCGGCCTGGTCGCATGGGTGGAACCGACCTGGGCGGCCTCCTGGCCGTGGCTGGGCACCCAGAGGGCCAGCTGGCCCTGGCGCTGCAGGTTGGCGGCCTCGGTGTCGAATCGGCGGACGACCACCATGTCCCGGTAGAAACGCCGGTAGTCGGCCTCGGTCAGCCGGTCCAGGTAGGGCAGGAATTCGGCGGCGGATTCGCTCGGCGCGAAGACGCCCTCGGGGGAGAGGAGTCGCACCATGGGCGAGGCGTCTTCAGTCGCTGGCATCGTACTAACCTAGCCGCCGGGCCGAGTGTCCCGTTGGTAGATCGTCGACAATGTCTGAGCAGATAGCCAGGAGCTTTTCCACAGATTCTTCCTCGCCGATCGAGATCCGGATGCCCTCCGGGAAGGGGCGCACGATCAGGCCGACCGCCGAAAGCACGTCGGCGATGTCGGTGGTTTCCTCACCGGTGGGCAGCCAGATGAAGTTGCCCTGCGGTGCGGGGATGTTCCAGCCCTGTTCGGTCAGCGCGCGCCAGGCCGCGTCGCGGCGTTCGGTCAGGGTGCGCACCCGCCGCAGCAGCTGGTCGGTGGCGTCAAGTGACGCGATCGCCGCGGCCCCGGCCACACCGGTCACCGACAGCGGGATCGCGGTGGCACGGGCGCCGTCCAGAACGGCGACGGGACCGAGGGCGTAGCCGACGCGGAGGCCGGCCAGGCCGTAGGCCTTGGAGAAGGTGCGCAGCACGACCAGGTTCGGGAACCGCTTCAGGAGCGGCACGCCGTTGACCGCCTCCGGATCGGTGACGAACTCGATATATGCCTCGTCCAGAATGACGAGCAGATCCCTCGGGACGACCGCCATGAAGGCCTCGAACTCGTCGGCGGTGACGATGGTGCCGGTCGGGTTGTTCGGGCTGCAGACGATGACCACGCGGGTGCGCTCGGTGATGCGGGTGGCCATCTCGGGCAGATCGTGACCGTGGTCGTCCCGGTTCGGCACCCGGATGCTCGTGGCCCCGGCGACGGTGACCAGGCTCGGGTAGGCCTCGAACGACCGCCAGGAGTAGAGCACCTCGTCGCCCGGACCCGCGGCGGCGAGGATGAGCTGGGCCAGCAGGGCCACCGATCCCGCCCCGACATGCACCTCGTCGACGCTGCGATCGAAGCGGGCGGCCAGGCGTTCCCGCAGGGCCAGGGCGGAGGCATCCGGGTAGCGGTTGTACGCCGTTTCGGAGTTGACCGCGGCGATGACGCCGGGCAGCGGGTCGAAGGGGTTCTCGTTGCTCGAGAGTTTGAACGCGGTGGTGGCGGCGGCTTGTCCCTGCCGATAGGCCGGCAGTGCGACAATCTCGGGGCGCAGGCGGACCGAGGGCTGGTCTGAAGGGCTCACTCGGCGATTCTACGCCGGAGCATATTCGCGTGGCCGCATAATGCTGGCGACGTTCGGCCCGGTGGCCGGCCCTGCGCATCGCCGGGCGCGGTGCCATCATGGAGGCATGGCCCGATTCCTGCTCAAGCTGACCCTCAATGCCGTCGCCCTGTGGCTCACCACGGTGCTCGTCGCCGGCGTTTCCCTGCAGCCCTATGCGAACGACACCTTCTCCGTGGTCATGAGCTACCTGCTGATCGCGCTCCTGTTCGGTTTCGTCAACGGCGTCGTCGGCACGTTCGTGCGCATCATCGCCTTCCCGCTCTACGTCCTCACCCTGGGCCTGATCTCGCTGATCGTGAACGGCCTCCTGCTGATGCTGGTCGCCTGGTTCACGGACGTGATCGGTTTCGGCCTCGTGATCGAGGACTTCTGGTGGGGCGTGCTCGGCGCCCTGGTACTGGGCATCATCAGCTGGCTGCTGAACCTGGTGTTCCGGCCCGCCAGACCCAGCCGGTAAGACCGTATGGGCGCCGGCGAGTCGCCCATTGGTCACTCACCGGCCACCCGGATGCCCCGCCACCGGGAGGCCTGTCCCGGTTCCGCGCCGACCACGGTCGCCATGGTTGCCCGAAACTCCTGCAGGCGCGGCTCCGGGGACTCGTCCATCAGCCGCCCGGTGGCCCGATAGGCGGTGAGGGCGTGGGCCGGCAGCGGCTGATCCGGCGGCACCTCCCGCCCCGCGAACA
The DNA here is from genome assembly GCF_004403075.1 of Cryobacterium sp. TMT2-10. Taxonomy (NCBI): domain Bacteria; kingdom Bacillati; phylum Actinomycetota; class Actinomycetes; order Micrococcales; family Microbacteriaceae; genus Cryobacterium; species Cryobacterium sp. TMT2-10. The sequence continues at coordinate 26,502 of NZ_SOGW01000028.1, forward strand.
CCTCTCGCCGCACGAGCAGGCGATCATCCTCGGCACCCGGCGTGCCGCCCAGCGCCGGGATCAGATCGTCGGAGTGTTCGACCGTCACGGCGTCCACGCCGGGAGGCAGCGTGATCTGGCCGTCGGGCGCCCCGAACGTGGCGACCGCGACCGTGTTGAACTCCCCGGACGCCGCCACCTGCGCGGCGACGAGGCCGCCCTGCGAGTGGCCCACCGGAATCACCGGGTCCGCCGGCCGCACCCCGGCCTCCCGCATGGCCTGCACCACCGCCCGGTAGGAGCCGGAGTCCTGGTCGGCGACGGCGGAGAGGTCGGAGGTGAGGTCCCAGGGCTGTTCCGCGGCGACCGGGCTCCATTCCACCGTGCCGCCGATGTAGACCACCCAGGACGGGCTCTCGGCGCTGCCGTACCGCTCGATGCGCACCTGGGAGCCGTCCTCGGACACCGACGGGATGCGGTCGGCCAGGTCGGCGAACCCGGCGGGCGGAGGCGTCGCCCGGGTCGCGGGCCGCTGCCCGGCCACTCCCGGCCCGCCCAGGGGCACCACCGGCACGGGCACCACCGGCACGGGCACCACCGACACCGGCGTCTCCCGGAACAGGCCGAGCGGGCGGGACAGCGCCCGCACCCCCGCCGCCGACGTGGCCACACCGAGCAGGCCGAGGCCCTCGTCCCCGAGCAGGGCGGAGACCGGATAGGGCAGACCCGCGGCTCCGACCGCCGCGTCATCCACCGAGGACACGAGCACCCGCACCGCCGCGACCACGACGGGGTCGGTCAGCGCGCGCGGATTCGCCCGCAACCAGCCAGCCGCCGTCGCCGGGCCGTCGCCGGGCCGCGCCCCGGTGAGCAGGCTGCCGAGCAGGAATCCGGCAGCGCCGCTGGTCAGTGCCGGCAGGGCGGCCAGCGCCAGGAACGGCGCCAGCCGGCCGAGCGTGAATCCCAGCCAGACGCCGCCCGCACGGGCGACGCGCTCGCTCCGCCGTTCCGCCTCGCCGTACCCCTCCGCGGCGGCGATGAGCGAGTCGGCGAGGTGGCGGCTGTGCTCCGCCACCCGGTCGATGGCCCGGCCGACCCCGAAGACGCAGCCGGCCGCTTCGCCGCCCGTCCAGGCCGGGGACGGCGCCGGCGCGGAGTCCAGGGCACGGATGCCCGCCAGCCGCGCCTGCCACCCCTCGGCGTCGGCCTGCAGCGCACGCAGCCACGACGCCTCTGCCAGCAGCACATCCGTGGCCACGAGGGTGGTGCCCCCGCCGGACACGATCAGGGTGGCCGCGGGATCCTCGTCCGCCGCCGGGGTCGCCGGGGTCGCCGGAAGCCCCGTCACGGAGCCCCCGGGGTCCGGGTCGACGCCGCGGCCAGGACGACCTGGACCTCCTCGATCTCCGCCGCCACCGCGGCGAGGGCGTCCTCCAGGTGGCGGGCGGCCCGGTGGAGTTCCCCGGCGAGTTCGCTGCGCCGCTCGGCGTAGCCGCGCTGCGCCGCGGACCGCCAGGACCCGGTCAGGTCGGTCGGCGCCAGGGAGCGGGCGGCGATCTCGACGTCGTCCCGCAGGGCGCGGAGCAGCATCCGTCGTTCCCGGAGCTCGGCCAAGCGAGCCGGCAGGCCGGAGTCGCTGATGAACGTGCCGTCTGAACCGAACACGGCCCTCCTCCCTGCACCCCCGTCGCGACGATGCTGCCAGCGAGCGTGCCACCTCCCGGTGGCCGGGCGGGGTCCACCCGCAAGTTCACGGAATGTACGACCGGCGGACGGCTGTGGAGGGGTGGCGGGTGCAACACAATGGAGGTATGGCTTTCGCGTCGATCACACCGGACGAATCGACGCCGTTCCGGATCGTCTTCGTCTGCACCGGGAACATCTGCCGTTCGCCGATGGCCGAGGTCATGCTGCGTGACCTGGTCACGCGTTCCGGCCTGGGCCGGCTGATCACCACCAGTTCCGCCGGCACCGGTGACTGGCACGTGGGCGAGCAGGCGGACATCCGCACGATCACCGCCCTGGCCAAGCGAGGCTACGACGGGAGCCATCACCGGGCACGCCAGTTCGACCCGGCCTGGTTCGACGACCTCGACCTGGTCGTGGTGCTCGACCGGGGGCAGGAACGGATCCTCCGCAACTGGGCCGCCACCGACCGGGACCGCAGCAAGGTGCGCCTGCTGCTCAGTTTCGACCCGGCCCAGGCCGGCCTGCGGGACGTGCCGGACCCGTACTATTCCGACGATGCATTTTTTGACACGGTTCTTGGCATGATTGAGAGCGCAAATGAAGCGCTCTTCGCGCAACTTGCACCCGCAATCCGACAGGGAGTCCGATGAGTCCGTTACCGCCCCAGGTCCTCAGCCCACTCGATGGCCGCTACCGCGCCGCCGTCACCGAACTGGGGGAGTACCTGTCAGAGGCCGGCCTCAACCGGGCTCGCGTGCAGGTCGAAGTCGAGTGGCTGATCACGCTCACCGACCGCAGCCTGTTCGGTTCCGTGCCGCTGACGCCCGAGCAGAAGTTGTCCCTGCGCGCCCTGGTCACCGACTTCGGCCAGGCCGAGATCGATGAACTCGCCACGCTGGAAGCCACCACCCGGCACGATGTGAAAGCCGTCGAATACCTCGTGCGTCGCCGCCTGACCACGCTCGGACTCGACCACATCAGCGAGCTCACCCACTTCGCCGCCACCAGCGAGGACATCAACAACCTCTCCTACGCACTGACCGTGAGTGACGCCGTGCGTGAGGTCTGGCTGCCCAAGTTCCGCGCCGTGATCGGGGCCCTGCGCCTGCGCGCCCTCGACTACCGGGCCGACTCGATGCTCGCCCACACCCACGGCCAGCCGGCCACGCCCACCACGGTCGGCAAGGAGCTGGCGGTGTTCGTCTACCGTCTCGAGCGCCTGGCGAAGCAGGTCGAGAACAGCGAGTACCTGGGCAAGTTCAGCGGTGCCACCGGCACTTTCGCCGCCCACGTCGCGGCCGATCCCGCCGTCGACTGGCCGGCCGTCTCTCGCGAGTTCGTCGAGGGTCTCGGCCTGACCTGGAACCCGCTGACCACCCAGATCGAGTCCCACGACTGGCAGGCCGAGCTCTACTCGCGCATGTCCCACGTCAACCGGGTGCTGCACAACCTGGCCACGGATGTCTGGACCTACATCTCCCTGGGCTACTTCCGTCAGATCCCGCAGGCCGGAGCCACGGGCTCATCGACCATGCCGCACAAGATCAACCCCATCCGCTTCGAGAACGCCGAAGCGAACCTCGAGCTCTCCAGCGCGATCCTCGACTCGCTCGCGGCAACGCTGGTGACCTCGCGCCTGCAGCGCGACCTGACCGACTCGACCACGCAGCGCAACATCGGCGTCGGTTTCGGGCACTCTCTGCTCGCCCTCGACAACATCGTGCGGGGTCTGGGCGAGATCGACATCGACCGGGACGCCCTGGCCCGGGACCTCGACGCGAACTGGGAGATCCTCGGCGAGGCGATCCAGACCGTCATCCGGGCCGAGGTGTCGGCGGGCCGCTCGTCGATCGAGGATCCGTACGCCCTGCTCAAGGAACTCACCCGCGGCAAGCGCATCAACCGGGACGACCTGGTCGCGTTCGTGACCGGCCTGGAGATCGGCGACGCCGCCAAGGCGCGCCTGCTCGAGCTCACGCCCGCAGGCTACGTGGGCCTCGCGGACCCACTGCTCGACTACCTGCCGTAGCGGGTCGCCGCTCCGCGGGTGGCGTGCCACCCGCGGAGCGGCGCAGCTCCCGCGCGGCGCCGCAGGTCAGGGGTTGAGGTTAAAGCCGTGGGTCTCGCCGTCGGTGTCGGTCTGCTCGGCGCTGTTCGGTTTCATGGCGCGCATCAGCACCAGGATCACTCCGAGCACGACGACGAACGTCACGGCGGTGCCGAACAGCGCGAGCAGCACGTCGCGGGTGCTCATCAGCACCACGAGCCCCAGGAACAGGGCCATCACGCCGGAGAAACCGAAGGTCTCCTTGGGCGTCATCAGCGCGGAGCGGCCGGGCTTGCGCGGGGTGTTCTGGGTCACAGGGTGTCCGAATCGTTGGGTGAGGCCGTGAGCGTGCGGGGATCTGGCGTGGACGCCCACTTGAGGGAGAGCCCCGCGATGACGAGGTAGACGCCCAGCATCACGAGGTACGCGCCGAGCAGACCGACCGACACGACCGGGTTGGGCGGGAGCAGCAGGAAGACCAGTGCGAGCACGGCGGTGAACGCGCCGACCACGAGCCAGTCGCGGTCACCTGGGTCGCGCCGCCGGGCACGGATGCCGCTGTACAGCTCGAGGAAACCGGTCACCGCCGCCCAGACCGTGACGAGGTAGAGGAAGAAGCCGAGCCCGCCGGCGTTGAAGGCCAGCGCGAGCGCGCCGGCCGCCATGCCCACCACGCCCTGCAGGAGGAACAGCGATCGCTCGCGGGCATCCGTGAGAGTGCGGCGGCTCAGCAGGCCGACGGCCACGCCGCTGACCAGCGCGAAGGCGCCGAACACGACCAGGCCGAACTGCGCCGAGTGGTTCGCGTTGAAGGTGATGGCGGCTGCCGGCACGAAGGCGAGTGCGGCGCGCACGATCGGCACGCTCCAGTAGCGGGTACCGACGGAGTGTGATGCCTGGGCGTTGGCCACGCGGCGACCTCTTTCATTGCGGGTTGAAGACTGGCCTAGTCTACGCGGCCGGCCCGATGTGCCCCGATGGGCCCGGCGCCCTCCGCCCGGGGCGCCGGCCGGGCCCGATGAGCACTCACAGCAGGGTGTCGCCGATGAAGCCGTCGGCCGCGCAGCCGGGCGGAATGGCGAACACGGCCGAGCCGATCGGGGTGATCCACTGGTTCAGCAGGTCGAGGGTGTCCAAGCGCTGCTGGATCGGCACGAATTGCGCGTCAACGTCCGCCTGGAAGGACACGAAGAGGAGCCCGGAATTGGAGACGGCGGTTCCGGTGGGGGTGTCGTCGTAGTTGTACCCTCGGCGATGGATGCGCTGGCTCCTGTCCTCCGACCGGGCCCGACGCAGGTGGGAGTATTCGGGGATCACCGGGAACCCGAGCGCGGTGGTCGCCGCGAAATCGGGCACGTCCTTCTCCCTGGTTCCCGTCAGCGGCGCTCCGGTGGCGAGCGTGCGCCCGACCGCGGACTCACGTCCGGACCGGTCGAGCTTGTCCCACTTGTCGAGGTCCATGCTGATCCGGCGCAGCACGAAGCCGGTGCCGCCCGTGAGCCAGGCGGGGTTGTCGGCCGGGCCCCAGACCAGGGCGCTGAAGTCGTCCGTGCCGACCACGGGGTTCGCCGTGCCGTCGACCTGGCCGAACAGATTGCGCATGGTCGTGCCGGGCTTCTCCGAGCCGGCTGAGCGGCGGAATCCCGGCTGCACCCAGTGCACGCTCGCGAAGGAGCGCACGTCCTTGAGCAGCATCCGGGTGGCGTGGGCGATCGTCATCGGATCGTCGGCGGCGATCTGCAGCAGCAGGTCGCCGCCGGTCCAGGCCGGCTCGAGCCGGTCGACCGTGAACGCGGGCAGTGGTTTCAGCCAGCCGGGGGCGGTCCCGGCGGCCCGGGCCACCAAGGCGGCCCCGAAGCCGAAAGTGACCGTGAGCCGGGCTGGAACGACGGCCAGTTCGGGTTCGGAGTCGGCCAGGGCGGCGTCCCCCTGGGTCAGGCGGGCCGCATCGTCGGTGAGGATGCGCATCATCCGCCGCAGCCCCGCGCGATCGACCCCGTCTCGGAGGACCAGGGCGACGAAGCTGGCGTGCGCCTGCGGGGCGGTGTCCACGCCCGCCTGGTGCGCGCCGAAGAACGGCACGGTGTCCGACCCGCTGACCATCGGCTCGGCCGTGCGCGCCGGAGCGGCGGCGCCGGCCTTGACGGCGAGGTCGAGGGCGACGGCACCGGCCGCGCCGATGCCGGCGGCGGCACCACCCAGGAGGAGGTGCCGCCGGCTCAGGCGCCGACGCGCCGGGTCGGGCTGTTCCTGCCGTCCGTCACTCACTTGGCGTTGCCACCCTCATAGGTCTCGTTCGCGCCCGTGTAGTCCTTGACCGGGGCCGTGAAGACGAAGCTCGAGCCGTCGGACAGGTTGAGCGTGACGGTGACGTCGTCGCCGGCCGCGAGGGGGGCGGCGAGCCCCATGAACATGATGTGGTTGCCGCCGGGCGCGAGCTCGATCGAACCGCCGGCGGGAATGACGAAGCCGTCCTCCTTCTTCTGCATGATCATGTCGCCGGCGTCGTTGGCGACGGTCTCGTGCAGTTCGAGCATGGGTGCCGCCGGTGACCCGGCGGAGGTGACGGTGACGTCCTCCGCCCCGGAGTTCTCGAGCAGCCCGAAGGCGCCGGACATGCCGCTGTCTGCGGCCTTGACCCAGGCATCCGTCATGGTCAGGGAGCTTCCCTCCGGCGTCGTGTCGGCTGCCGGCGCCGGCGTCTCGGCCGTGCCGGCGCAGCCCGAGAGGGTGAGCAGCAACGCGGCGGCGGCAACGACGAGACGGGTGGGGGTGGAGGTGATCTTCATGAGTGGTTCTCCTGGTGTGGAAACAAGCCGATGGGAAGGGTGATGTGTTGCAGGTGTTTCAGGTGTTTCAGGTGTTTCAGGTGTTTTTGCGGCGTTTGGCGCGCCAGGCGGCGAACAGGGCGAAGGCGGCGAGGCCGCCGCCGGCCCCGATGAGTCCGACCGCGATGAGCGGGAGGCCCGCAGCATCCGACTGGTCGGCGTCGGCGTCGGACGCAGCGCCGGGGCCGGTCGACGGGTTCGGGGCCGCGGTCGCGCCCGCGCCCGGCTCGGACGGCGCCGCCGTTCCGATCGAGAAGGCGAACGCCCCCGACACCGGATGCCCGTCCGCCGACACGACCCGCCAGCGCACCTGGTAGGCGCCGTCCTTCATCCCCGCCGCGAGTGCCTGCGTGGCCTCCGGCCCGTCGAGGCGCATCTCGCCCTCGGCCCAGTTGCGGTCCTCGCTGTCGACGACCAGCACGATCGCACCGATCTCGAGGATCTCGTCGGTGAAGCGGATGGTGACCGTCGATGGCGCGACGTCGAGGCGTTCCCCGTCGGCCGGGACGGTCGACTGGACCTGGTCGTGAGCGGTCGCCGCCGGCGCCGCCGGGCTGAAAACGGAGAGGGCGATCACGATCAGGGTGAGAAATACCGCCGTTGCCGGGCGTCGTCGGGGGGCGTGCGTCATCGAATTACTCCGGTCGTCGAGGTGGGTGCGTGAAGGCGCGCGTGAACGCCGGGACCACACCGGGTCGCGAACGGGGTCGTTCGAGTCAGGCCGAGCGGCGGGTCAGGGATTCAGGGCGCGGGCCGGCGGGCCGCGCCGCAGCACGCTCCCGAGCAGCACGCCGAGGTCGGCCGGCACGAAGACTCCGCCGAAGCCGGGTCGCACGGTCGCGGCATCCGTCTGGATCGCGACCGGCGCGAGGGTCCGGATCAGGACCCGGGTCAGGTGGTTCGTGGCTTCGGCGAGGAGCGCCCAGAAGGTCTTCTCGCCGCGGTAGAGCGCCACGATCGTGACGAGGGCGGCCAGGCCGTGCCCCACCCACATCCAGGCGCTGTCGGGCAGGATGCCCTCGGCGGCCATCAGAGGCCGGGCCGCGGCGTCGGCGGCCACGGTCACGGCGCCGTGGTGGTGGGAGCTCGTCATGGTCATGCCGGAGGTGCCGCCGAGTCCGAACAGCACGTGCAGCAGCAGCTGGCTGACGCCGACGGACAGTGTGAGGCGCAGCAGGGACAGGCTCTTGCCGGCCAGGAACACCGACGCCATGCCGGCGAAGGCGAGGGCGAGGGCGGCACTGAGCAGGCCGGGCGCGTTCCCGCCCGCCGCGACGTGGGACAGGGCGGCGACGAGAACGGCGACGGATGCCGTGAGCCAGCCACGGACGAATCTCGCCCATCTGGTCGTCATGGCTCTCCCTCGGCGGACCCGCTCGGGTTCGGCTCCTGTCTGAACACTACAGCGCCGACCCGAGCACGTTTGATCAGAGCGCGTTGACCGCGCTCAGCATCTTCGTCAGGGAGTCCTTCGCGTCGCCGAACAGCAGCGTGGTCTTCGGGTCGAACAGCAGTTCGTTCTCGATCCCCGCGAAGCCGGGGCGCATGGACCGCTTGAGGAACACGACCTGCCGGGCCTCGCCGACATCCAGGATCGGCATGCCGTAGATGGGTGAGCCGGGCGAGGTCTTCGCCGCGGGGTTGACCACGTCGTTGGCGCCGACGACGAGGGCGACATCCGTGTTCTTGAACTCCGGGTTGACCTCGGCCATCTCCTTGAGCGACTCGTAGGGCACGTTCGCCTCGGCCAGCAGCACGTTCATGTGCCCGGGCATCCGGCCGGCCACCGGGTGGATGGCGAAGACCACCTCGACGCCGCGCGCCTCGAGGGTGGTGGCGAGCTCGGCGATGGTGTGCTGGCCCTGCGCGACGGCCAGGCCGTAGCCGGGCACGATGACCACGCGCTGGGCGTAGTTGAGCAGCACCGCGACGTCTTCGGGGTTCGAGCTGCGCACCGGCCGGTCGCTCTGCGCGGTCGATCCGGCGGTCGAGCCGCCCTTGAAGGCACCGAACAGGATGCCGCTCACGCCGCGGCCCATGGCGGAGGCCATGGCGCGGGTCAGGATCGTTCCGCTGGCGCCGACGAGGGTGCCGGCCACGACGAGCAGCAGGTTGCCCAGCACGATGCCGGAAGCCGCGACTGCCAGCCCGGTGAAGGCGTTCAGTAGGGAGATCACGATCGGCACGTCCGCACCGCCGACCGGCAGCACCAGGAGCGCGCCGACCAGGAGTCCCAGGAGAAGGAGTGCGATGGCCCATCCGGTCGCGCCCGTCGCGACGACGAAGCCGCCGGCCACGAGAGCCGCCAGAACGATGGCACCCATCACGACGGCGAGGCCGGGGAAGATGAGCGGCCGCGAGCTGATCAGGCCCTGCAGTTTGCCGACCGTGACGGCCGAGCCGGAGAAGGAGACCGCGCCGACGAGCATGGTGAACACCACGGCGACCTTGACCCAGGGGCCCTCGCTGTTGCCGAGTTCGAGCACCGCGACGAGCGCCGCGGCGCCGCCGCCGACCCCGTTAAACAGGGCGACCAGCTGGGGCATCTGCGTCATCTCCACGCGCCGAGAGATCGGGGCGGCGATCGCCGAGCCGACCGCGATGGCGATCAGGATGGCCGGGATGTTGTCGAGCCGGGCCGACAGGAAGACGGTGATCACGGCGAGGAGCGCACCGGCGGCACCGATCAGGTTGCCGCGGCGGGCGGTCTTCGGCGAGGAGAGCCCCTTGAGGGCGAGGATGAAGCAGACCGCGGCGATCAGGTAGAGGATGCTGGTCCACTCCGGCGAGAGAAGGCTCATTTCGTGGCATCCTTCGTGTCGGCGCCGGCCGGTTTGCGCGGCGCGAACATTTTGAGCATCCGGTCGGTGACGACGAAGCCGCCGACCAGGTTGGCGGTGGCCAGAACCACGGCGATTAGAGCGACCGTCAGGAGCCAGAGGTTGAGGGTCTGGCCGGCGACCGTGATGGCGCCGATCAGGATGATGCCGTGGATCGCGTTGGCGCCACTCATCAGGGGGGTGTGCAGGGTGCTGGACACCTTCGAGACGACCTCGAAGCCGACGAAGACCGCCAAGACGACGACTGTCAGCAAAGTGATCGGATCCATCAGTGTTGTTCTCCTGTCAGGGCCGTGGCCGTCGGCTCGTGCCGGATCGTGCCGCGGTGCGTCAGGCAGGCCCCGGCAACGACCTCGTCCGTGAAATCGGGGGAGACCGTGCCGCTTTCGGTCATCAGGGCGAGCAGGTTGGCCACGTTCTTGGCGAAGAGCCGGGACGCGTCGGCGGGCATCGTCGAGGGTGCGTCCTTCATTCCGACCAGGGTGACGGTGCCGTCCCCGGTGCGGGTGGGCACCTGGGTGTCCCGCCCCGCGACGACGCCCTCGACGTTGCCGCCGGTCTCGGCGGCAAGGTCGATCACGACCGAGCCCATCCGCATGGCCGTGACCATGTCCTGCGTCACGAGCAGCGGGGCCGGGCGGCCCGGGATGGCGGCCGTGGTGATCAGCACGTCGGCGGCGGCCACGTGGGGCGCCAGCAGTTCCCGCTGTCGCACCGACCGATCCTCGCTGAGTTCGCGGGCGTACCCGCCGGTGCCTTCCACGGCGTCCAGGTCGAGGGTGATGAAGGTTCCGCCCATCGAGGTCACCTCGTCCGCCGAGGCCGGGCGCACGTCGTACGCGGAGACCCGGGCGCCAAGGCGCTTGGCCGTGGCGATGGCCTGCAGGCCGGCGACGCCCGCGCCCAGCACGAGCACGCGCGCCGGCGGGATCGTGCCGGCGGCGGTCATGTAGAGCGGGAAGAATCGGGGGAAGCGGATGGCCGCCTCGAGCACCACGCGGTAGCCGGAGACGAGGGCCTGGGAGGTCAGGGCGTCCATCGACTGGGCGCGGGAGATGCGCGGCACCAGCTCGAGGGCGAACGAGGTGACGCCCGCGGTGGCCAGTGCGGCGACGGTGGGAAGCTCGGAGGCGGGGGAGGCCAGGCCGATCGTGATCGTGCCGGAACGGAGGCCGCCGACGAGGTCGGGGCTGAGGGGGCGCACGTGGCAGAACACGTCGAGCTCGCCGAGGCCCAGTTCGGGAACGACGGTGGCGCCGGCATCCGTGTACGAGCCATCGGGATGCCCGGATTCGGAGCCCGCACCGGACTCGACCAGAACCTCGAGTCCGAGGGCCGTGAGCTGGGTCACCGTCTCGGGGGTGGCCGCGACGCGGCGCTCACCCTGCAGACGTTCTCGCCTGATGCCAACCTTCACGCGCATGTCTCCTTAGCGGCGGACGCGAGAGCGAGAACGGATCGATCCGAACTGGGGCGGCACTTGCATCTTCCGTTCGTAGCGTAGCGGTGATCACTTGCCGGCCGGAGAATATGACCGGCGGCAGAATCGATCCGGCCCGTGGCCGAATGGGCCTGCTACGCGCCCGGAACCATGTCGGCGAAGCGGGAGTAGTGGCCGTGGAACGCGACGGTCACCGTGCGGGTGGGGCCGTTTCGGTGCTTCGCCACGATCAGGTCGGCCTCGCCGGCGCGCGGGTTGTCTTTCTCGTACGCGCTCTCACGGTGCAGCAGGATGACCATGTCGGCGTCCTGTTCGAGGGAGCCCGACTCGCGGAGGTCGGAGATGGCCGGCATCTTGTCGGCACGCTGCTCGGGACCACGGTTGAGCTGGGAAAGCGCGATGACGGGAACCTGGAGTTCCTTGGCCATCAGCTTGAGCGCCCGGGAGAACTCGCTGACCTCCTGCTGGCGCGACTCGACCTTTTTGCCCGACGTCATCAGCTGCAGGTAGTCGATGATGACCATCTTGAGGCCGACCCGCTGCTTGAGCCGGCGGCACTTGGCCCGGATCTCCACCAGCGTCATGTTGGGGCTGTCGTCGATGTAGAGCGGGGCGTCGTTGATGCGGCCGCGCGTGGCGGCGATGGTGGTCCAGTCGCGGGCGTCGACGGCACCCTTGCGCATGCTCTGCAGGGGCACGGATGCCTCGGCCGCGAGCAGGCGCATGGCGATCTCACTGCGTCCCATTTCGAGGGAGAAGAAGATGCTGGGCATGTCGTGCTTGATTGAAGCCGCCCGGGCGAAGTCGAGGGCCAACGTGGACTTACCCAGCGCCGGTCGCGCGGCGACGATGATCAGCTGGCCGGGGTGGAATCCGTTGGTGAGCTCGTCCATGTCGGCGAAGCCGGTCGGCACACCGGTCATCTGGCCGTCTTTGAGCTTGGCGGCCTCGATCTCCTCGATCGCGGCCGTGACCGCGTCGGTGAGGGGCACGTAATCTTCGGTCTCGGTGCCTCCGGTGACGGAGTAGATCTCGGCCTGGGCGTTGTTCACCAGGTCGAGCACCTCGCCCTCGCCGGAATAGCCCATCTGTGCGATGCGGGTGCCGGCCTCGACCAGGCGGCGCAGCAGGGCGCGTTCGGCGACGATCGAGGAGTAGAAACCGGCGTTGGCCGCGGTCGGAACCAGGCTGGTCAGCGTGTGCAGGTAGTCCGCGCCGCCGGCCCGGGACAGCTCGCCCAGTTTGGTGAGCTCGTCGGTGACGGCGATGACATCGGTGGGCTCGCCCTGCGCGTAGAGGGAGAGGATCGCGTCGAAGATGATCTCGTGCTTGGGGATGTAGAAGTCGGCGGCCCGGACGGTTTCGACGACGTCGGCGACGGCGTCCTTGCTCAGCATCATGCCGCCGAGCGCGCTCTGCTCGGCGAGGAGGTCGTGGGGGAGCGTGCGCTCGGTGTGCCGGGCTTCCATTCCGCCGCGCTGGTCACTCCCGCGCTTATCTGCCAGACCCAGGTGAGCGATCGACACTCGTGCCTCCTTCTGCTCGTGGTGCTGGTCTATCAGGGCCCACTGACACCGACTGCCGGCACCCCTCGCACACCTCGATTGTGGCCGCCTGCCCACCCTACGTACCCGGTTCGGCCGCTCCAAAACGGGCTGTGGATAACCCTGTGGAGAATCTGGGCGAAACGCCGCGTGTCTTGTGCACAACCTGTGCACTGTCCTGTGGAAAACTTAAGATTTTCCCGTAAAAAATGCATTTTGATCAGGCTTTTATACTATTCACAGCTCTGTGGGAAAACTAATCTAAACAATGTGTTGAAGCTTCATGTGCTGTGAGCAAACCTGTGTACAAAGGCTCATTTTCAAGATCTGAAATCACCCCTGAACAGGGTGAGCGGGACAGCTTAAAAAGGTGTAGCGGCGGAGCTCCATTCGGAGCCCGCCGCTACACCTCGAGGGTGATGCTATTTGGCGGCTACCACCAGCAGTGTGATGGTGGCGCTCAGTTCGTCGCGAAGACGAACCGTTGCCTGGTGCTCACCGGTCATCTTGATCGGGCTGAGCTCGATCTTGCGCTTGTCGATGGCGCCGAGACCGGCTGCCGCCACTGCTTCGGCAACATCCGTGGTCTTGACGGAGCCGAACAGGCGTCCGCCTTCGCCGGCCTTGACGACCAGCTTGACCTTGGTGTTCTCGAGTGCAGCCTTGAGTGCCTGTGCCTCTTCGAGGGTGGCGTGCTCGCGGGCGACGCGAGCAGCTTTGATCTGTTCGATCTGCTTCTCGCCACCGCGGGTCCAGGAGACAGCGAAGCCCTGGGGGTAGAGGTAGTTGCGGGCGTACCCGTTCTTGACCTCGACGATGTCACCGGGTGCACCGAGGCCGGAGACCTCGTGCGTCAGAATGATTTTTGACATGAGGTCCTACCTGCCTGAACCGGCGTAGGGGAGCAACGCCATTTCGCGAGCGTTCTTGACGGCGCGGGCGATGAGGCGCTGTTCCTGAACGGAAACACCGGTGATGCGACGGGCGCGGATCTTTCCACGCTCGGAGATGAACTTGCGAAGGGTGGGGACATCCTTGTAATCGATGACACCAACCCGGATGGACTTCGCGGGAGCGGCGTTCTTGCCACCCTTAGCTCCGCGGAGCGGCTTGCGGCGGTCGCCGCTCGACTTTCCAGCCATGATTTCCTTACTTTCTTAAGAAGTGTTTTTCAGCCGACTGCCCGGAGGCTCGGCTTAGAAGGGTGTCTCGTCGCTGAAGTTGCCCGGGGTGCTCCAGACATCTCCGCCGGTGTTCGCGGCGGGGGCGCTGGCGGCCCAGGGCTCGTCGTTCCCGGAGACGGCAGGTGCGCCGCCGCCACGGGGGGAGGACGATGACTGCGCTCGAGTGAGCTGAGCGGTGGCGTATTTCAGCGAAGGACCGATTTCATCGATCTCGAGCTCCATGCTCGTTCGCTTCTCGCCTTCCTTCGTCTCATACGAACGCTGCTTGAGACGCCCGGTAGCGATGACACGGGTACCCTTGGTCAGCGAACCAGCCACGTGCTCGGCGAATTCACGCCAAACGCTCGCGCGCAGGAAGAGCGACTCGCCATCTTTCCACTCACTCGTAGCGCGATCGAAATTGCGCGGAGTGGAAGCGATGGTGAAGTTGGCAACCGCCAGCCCGTTCTGCGTGTAACGCAGTTCCGGATCGCTGGTGAGGTTGCCCACCACGGTAATTACGGTCTCGCCGGCCATGGGCTACTTGTCGCTTGCCTTGTCGGCAGCAACGGGAGCCTCAGCCTCTGCCGCAGCAGGAGCGTCGGCGACCGGAGCTTCGACCTTGGCCGGAGCAGCCTTGACCGCTGCAGCAGCAACCGCCGAGGCGGGCTTTGCGGACGCGGCGACCTTGGCGGTCGGAGCGGCAGCGGCGGCTTCAGCCTTCGCAGCAATGACCTTCGGGTTGGCTGCCTTGCGGGCGGCCTTCTCGGCGGCAAGCTTGCTTGCGACGGCAACCTGGGCGATGCCTTCTTCTGCGCGAAGAACCTTTGTGCGCATGACGGCTTCCGACAGCTTCAGCTGGCGGTCGAGCTCGGCCGTGGCAGAAGCGTTCGCGGTGAAGTCGACGACGGCGTAGATGCCTTCTGACTTCTTGTTGATCTCGTAGGCGAGACGGCGGCGACCCCAAACGTCAACCTTGTCAATGGTTCCACCATCGTTGCGAACAACGTTGAGGAACTTGTCAAGGCTGGGAGCTACGGTGCGCTCATCGATCTCGGGATCGAGGATAACCATCAACTCGTACTGATGCATGACTAACCCACCTCCTTCGGACTAAACGGCTGCAGAATCTCTGCAACAGGAGGGTTGTGCATGTGTCGAAAACGGAGGCCGGGAATCCGGCGCGTAGACAACCTGCCAAGACTACCGGATGCCGCGGCGATCCGCCAGCGCTCCGGCGCGGCGCCCTCCGCGCCGACGCTCATCGTTCCGGGAGAGTCGCCGAGTTCGACGTTTCCGGACGAGGTCGCCACGTGCGCCGGTCGAACTCGACCGGAAGTGCCGAACTCGGTGCGGCGGCTCATCGTTCCGGCCTCAGCCCGGCACCGATCAGAACCGCGCGGAGCCGAACAGGACTCACCGCGACATCCCACAGCCAGCGCACCATTCCTCGATCCGGCCCTCCAGCCGGCGCGCGCAGGCGGTCCTCTCGCACCTTCTCGTCCCACACGACCTCTTGGATTGTGCGGCCGGCCATGTACTGGTCGCGTGTGTACTTGACCTTCCCGTCGAACTCGCCCAGGAGAGTCACTCGGCGAACATTGTGTCGGGCGTGCCACCTGAAATCCACTTTGTCTTCCCCTCCGGCCGGCCGAAGGTAAGCCACCTGCAGCTCCGGCGCGGGCAGCCCGGCCAGGTAGATGTTCGCGCGGCTCACCGATTCTCCGGCGGAACCGGATTGCCCGTCCGCGAACGCGGCAGCCAGGCGTGCGCCGCGGCAGCCGCGCACCGCACCCAGCCGGGTGACCGCCTCCTGGAATTCAGCGTGGGTGATGTCCTGCTCGCGAGAGCCACTCGGCAGCACGAACGGCGTCCGGAGGCCGGCGTCCAGGGCGACGACGGCGGCTGCGAATCGTTCGGTTCGCGCAAGATCGACCATCGTGCGTAATCGGCTCGTCACGAGGAAGCCGTTGATCTCGACGACCTCGTCATCGTCGATGCGGTCGTAGTGCCAGACGACACCATTGCGCGCATGGCGATGAGCATCGCCGCCGCACATCAGGTGAACCTCGGCGGGCCACCGGCCCAGCACGGGAAGGCCCCAGATCCGGGCGGCCGACAGGTGCGAGAGAACCGGCCGGGAACGGCGTGTCAGGACGACCGCCTGAATGCGAAGCAGATACCGGGCGTCGTCGTCCGCGGCGGCCCACACCGGAGACGACACATAGATGCCCCGGAGGAGCCTCTCCTGCTCACCCGCCGTGACCCCCCGCCGCAGGGCTCGGCCGTCGTGACCGATCAGCTCCTGGTCGCTGGTGCGCCGGAGGTCAGTTCGATAGGGAAAATCGCGATTATCCACGCCCCCGATGCTGGCCGAGCCGCGCGGCGCCCGGCCGGCAATGCGGCGGACGGTGAACGAACCCAGGTCGGCACATCCTGTGGAGGGGAAGACGGATGCGCCGAGCTCGCCAGTTGCGGTCGAGTTCGCCCGGCACACCTGCCGACGTCGACCGGAAGTGGCGACCTCGACGCGAGCGGAGCCGGGTCGACTCGGGCCGCGTCGACCCGGGGCCGGTCGCGCCCGGCCAGTCCGGCAAATCCGGCAAGCCCGGCAATCCGGCAAGTCCGGCAAGTCCGGCAAGTCCGGCAAGTCCGGCCAGTCTGGCCAGTCTGGCCAGGCCTACCGGGCCCGAGCGGCCCACCAGGCGGTCAGGCGGCGGGTGGCCTCTTCCTCGCCGAGGGGTCCGTCGTCCAGCCGCTGCTCCAGCAGGAAGCGGTAGGCCTCGCCCACCTCACGGCCCGGCGAAACGCCGAGGATCGCCATGATCTGCTGTCCGTCGAGATCGGGGCGCACGGCCGCCATCTCTTCCTGCTCGGCGAGTTCCTTGATGCGCTGTTCCAGGTCGTCGTAAGCGAAGCCGAGCCGGTCGGCCTTGCGACGGTTGCGGGTGGTCACGTCCGCCCGGGTCAGGATGTGCAGTCGTTCCAGCTGGTCGCCGGCATCCCTCACGTAGCGGCGCACGGCGGAATCGGTCCAGGCGCCCTCGGTGTAGCCGAAGAATCGCAGGTGGAGTTCGATCAGGCGGGCCACCGCCGAAATGGTGTCGTTGTCGAACCGCAGGGCGCGCAGGCGCTTCTTCGCCAGCTTCGCCCCGACCAGGTCGTGGTGGTAGAAACTGACCACGCCGCCCGGCTCGAGCTTGCGCGTGGCCGGTTTGCCGGTGTCGTGCATGAGCGCCGCGAGCCGCACGATCAGGTCCGGCCCGTTGAAACTGGCGCGGGACTTCTCGTAGCCGATGGCCTGGTCCAGCACGGTGAGGGTGTGCTGGTAGACATCCTTGTGGTGATGGTGCTCGTCGATCTCGAGCCGCAGTGCCGGAATCTCCGGCAGCACCCGGCCGAACAGGCCGGTGTCCACCAGGAGTTCGATTCCGACCCGCGGGCTGTCCGACTTCAGCAGCTTCGACAGCTCGTCACACACACGCTCGGCCGAGATGTTCAGGATGCGGTCCGCCATCGCTTCCATCGCGACCCTGGTGTCCGCGTCGAGGCTGAATCCCAGCTGCGCGGTGAACCGGGCGGCCCGCATCATCCGCAGCGGATCGTCGCCGAAGGACCGCTCCGGCGAAATCGGGGTGCGCAGAATTCCGGCCAGAAGATCAGCGATGCCGTTCGCCGGGTCGACCAGGGCCAGTTCCGGCAATCGGAGGGCGAGGGCGTTGACCGTGAAGTCGCGGCGCAGCAGGTCGTCCTCGAGGCTGAGGCCGAAGACGACCTCCGGTTTGCGGGTCTGGCCGTCGTAGCTGTCGGCCCGGTAGGTGGTGATCTCCACGGTCTCACCGGCGACCAGGGCGCCGATCGTGCCGAACGCGCGGCCGATGTCCCAGTGGGCGTCGGAGATGGGCTTGACCACCTTGAGGATCTCGTCCGGGGTGGCATCCGTCGTGAAATCGAGGTCGTGGATCGGCCGGTCGAGGAACGCGTCGCGCACCGGGCCGCCGACGAGGGCGAGTTCATGGCCGGCCGCGGAAAACGCGTTCGCCAGTCGGGAAACGGTGGGGCTGGCAGCCAGGTCGCCCAGCCGCGTGAGGGCTGTCGCGACGCTCTGCATGCCCCCCATGTTAGTTGCCGGCGGCGGTCCGGACGTGCCCGCGCAGTGTTATCCCACCTGGCACGCCGTAGAATCCCCTTATGGTGGCCGACTCAGTTCCTGCGCGCCGGCCCGCTCACCCCGACGCCGTCCGCGGCCTCCGGCGGCGAGTGCGAGCCTCTGCCGGAGTCGTCCTGATCGGGCTGCTCGCCGGCGTGCTCCCGGTGGCTTCGGCCGCTCTCCTGCCCGCCTTTCCCGTGCTGGCCGGCCTCACGACTGGAGCGCACGCTGCCGGATCCCCTGCATCGCCGGCCGCCACCTCGGCCGATTCGGTGGCGATCTCCGTGACGCCGACGACGCTGGCACCGCTGAAAATGGGCCAGGACCTGGCCGTGACCGTGACGATCACGAATCCGACCGTCGATCCGATCGCTCCGGGCACCCTCGACGTCTATCTGGCCGAACGCGCCCTCATCACCCGCGGCGCCCTGGAGAAGTGGCTCCATCCCGAGAAATCGACGAGGCCGGGTGACCTGCTGATGAGCGAGGCCATGAAGGTCTCGATCCAGCCCGACAGCACCGAGGTCCTGACCCTGACCGTGCCCGCAGACTCCGTGGGTCTCACCACTGGCAATGCGTGGGGTGCCCGCGGAATCGCCGTCACCCTCTCCACGGAGGGAACAACGCGGGCGCAGGGCCGCGGCACGTTCGTCTGGTATTCCGATGAAGAGGTCACCCCGGTCAACCTTTCGGTGGTCATGCCGATCACCGTTCCGGAACAGTCGACGGGCCTGATCACCGCCAAGGCGCTGGAGAGCTTCACCGGCCCGACGGGCGTACTGACCCGACAGCTGGACGGCGTGATCGGCCGACCGGTCACGCTCGCCATCGACCCGATGATCATCGCCTCCATTCGCATCCTCGGCACGTCCGCGCCGCCCAGCGCAACCGCGTGGCTGAACCGGCTGGCACTGGCGAGAAACGATATATTCCCGTTGAGCTATGCAGATACCGACATTGCGCTGCAGGCCCAGGCGGGCGGCGACACCCTGCTGGCACCGACATCCTTCGACCAGGCCATCGACCCGACCCTGTTCACCCAGCCGCCGACGCCGGCCCAGACGACCCCGGCGGACCAGACGCCGCAGAATCAGGCACCGGCCACGGCACCGGCACAGACGCCACCGGCGTCCCCGGCCGACGGCACGCCGCCGACCACGGAAGAATTGCTGGCGTGGGAATATACCGCTACGGACATAGCGTGGCCGGCGGAGGGAGTGGTCGCGGACGCCGACCTGGGCACCTTCACCGCGAACGGCCTCACCACGACCATCCTGACCGGTTCCAACGTCTCCCATCAGGCCACCGACCTCACCCCGAACAGCGTTGTCGCACTGGGTGCCGGGCGGGGCGTGGGGCTCGTATCCGACGGTCCCGTCTCCGACTCGCTCCGGCGGGCCGCCCTGGCGACCACGGACGAAGCCTGGAGCGTCGCGATGGCCGAGGTCAGTTCGCAGCTCGCCGTCGTTTCGGCGGAACAGCCCGGCACGGCCCGCACGCTCGTGGCCACGTTCGGCCGGGGCTGGCCGCCCACCTCCGCCCGGCTCAGCCAAACCCTCGACGCTCTGACGGTCCTCCTCTGGCACTCGCCGGCCTCCCTGCAGGACGCCCGCAGCGCGGCGGCCGCGGATGACGTTACCTTCGACAGCCAGGCCGAGCCCGACGACCGCGTGAACCTGGCCCGCCGGCTCCTGGAGCGAGAAAGCGACGTAACCGCGTTCTCCTCCGCCCTGTCCGACCCCGGGGCCGTCACGGGCGGCCACCGCCTGGACCTGATGGCCCTGCTCGCCACGTCGTGGGCGTCGCACCGGGCCAGCTGGCTGGACGCGTCGACCACGAGCCTGCTGGCATCCTCCGATTTGCTCAGCTCGATCACGGTCTCCACCAAGGGCCCGATCAACGTGGTCGGCAGCAAGGTGGACATTCCGGTCACCCTGGACAACGCCCTCGACCAGGCGGTGACCGTGCGCGTGCAGGTCGTCCCCTCCAACGGCCGGCTCCTGGTCGAAGACGACGTCGAGTCAACGATCGAGGCCGAGTCGGCCCGCACCGTCACGATTCCCGTGACGGCCGCGGTCGGCAACGGTTCCGTGACCCTGCGCGTGACCCTGTTCACCCCCGCCGGAAGCATGATCGACCAGCCGCACCTCATCCCGATCAACGTGCGCGCCGACTGGGAGGGCCTCGGCTCGCTCCTGTTCGCCGCGCTCGTGGTGCTGTTCTTCGGCTTCGGGGTCTGGCGCAACATCGTGCGCCGCCGGCGCGAGCTGATCGAACCCGATGTCGAGGTCGACCCTGCGGCCATCCGCGGCGCCGCCTCCGAGCCCACGACGGAGCCCCGTGCCTAAAACCGACAGCATCGGCCGGGCCAGCGCGTTCCTCGCCTCCGGGACCATCGTCTCCCGCATCCTCGGCTTCGTGAAGCTGATCGTGCTCGCCGGGGTGATCGGCCAGGTCGGCCAGAGCACGAACGCGTTCGCCGTGGCGAACCAGTTGCCGAACACCGTCTACGTCATCGTCGCCGGCGGGGTGCTGACGGCCGTGCTGGTGCCGCAGATCGTGCGGGCCAGCCTGCACGCCGACGGCGGCACGGCCTACATCAACAAGCTCCTCACTCTGGCCCTGGCCATCCTCGCCGCCACGACCATCGCAGCCACCGCGCTCGCCCCCATGCTGACCGTGCTCTACGGGTCGAACATGAAGCCGGAATCGCTGGCCCTCGCCACGGCCTTCGCGTTCTGGTGCCTGCCGCAGATCTTCTTCTACGGCCTGTACACGGTCCTGGGCGAGGTTCTCAACGCCCGTAAGTCGTTCGGCCCGTTCACCTGGGTGCCCGTGCTCAACAATGTCGTGGCCATCGCGGGCCTGCTCGTCTTCTCGGCCCTCTATGGAGCCGACCCGAACGGCGCCCGGCTCGCCACCGGGTTCACGTCCGCGATGATCGCCGTCCTGGCCGGGACTGCCACGCTGGGCGTCGTGCTGCAGGCCGTCGTTTTGTTCTACTTCTGGCACCGCATCGGCCTGCGCTTCCGCCCCGACTTCCGCTTCCGCGGCGTCGGTCTCGGCGTGGCCGGCCGGATGGCCAGCTGGACCTTCGGGATGCTGCTGCTGACCACCCTGGCCGGAATCGTCGAGACCCGGGTGGTCACGCTCGCCGGCGACACCGACGCGTCGGTCGCCGCGCTCAACACGGCCTGGCTCATCTTCATGCTCCCGCATTCGGTGATCACCGTGTCGGTCGCCACCGCCTACTTCACTCGGATGAGCGAGCACGCCTCGGTGGGGAAGCTGGCTCTGGTGAGAACGGATGCCTCCTCCGCCATCCGGGGGACCACCCTGATCATCATGCTCGCCTCTGCCGTCATCGCCGTCTGCGCCTACCCGTTCGCCCGCGTCTTCGTGGCCCCGTACGGCCAGGTGCTGAGCATCGGCAACGTGATCATCGCCTACGTGCTCGGCCTGGTGGCATTCTGCGTCCTGTTCGTCATCCAGCGCACGTTCTACGCCCTCGGCGACACCCGCACCCCGTTCTTCTTCACCCTGTTCCAGGTGACCCTGGTCATCATCGGCGTCCTCGCCTGCGCACTCCTGCCCAGCGCCTGGATCGCGGCCGGCGTCGCCCTTACGGTCACCGTGTCGGGCATCGCGCAGGCCGGGCTGGCCGCGTGGCTGCTGCGGGGACGGCTGGGCGGCATCGACGGTCGGCGCATTCTGCGCAGCCTCGCCACGTACTCCGTGGCCACCGTGCCCGCGATCCTGGCCGGGGTCGCTCTCCTGCAGGTACTCGGCGGCACCCGGGAAGCCGGATTCGCGCTGTCGGGGAAGATCCAGGCGGTCCTGGCCATGGGCGTCATCGGCCTGGGCATGTCGGCGGTCTACTTCGGCCTGCTGCTGCTCATGCGCAGCAGTGAGCTGCGCGGATTCCTCGACCCGGTGCTCGATCGCATCCGTCGCCGCTGACCGGTTCTCGGCCCGCGCGCCGGCGCCTGACCCGCACTCAGCCGGCTCGGAATATCATCGGATTAGGATGTGTTGTACCCGGCAGCGAGCAATCCAGATCGCTTCCCCCGCAACTTGAAGGAGTCTACGCGTGCGTCAGATCATCATCATCGGCTCTGGCCCGGCCGGATTCACCGCCGCGATCTATGCCGCACGCGCCAACCTCAAGCCGCTGCTGATCGCCAGTTCGGTCGAGGCCGGGGGTGAGCTGATGAACACGACCGAGGTCGAGAACTTCCCCGGTTTCCCGGCGGGCGTCCAGGGCCCCGAACTCATGGCCAAGATGCAGGAGCAGGCCGAGCGCTTCGGAACAGAGGTCGTCTACGACGATGTGACCGAACTCGAACTCACCGGCACCACCAAGACCGTGACCCTCGGCAGCGGCGAGAAGCATGAGGCTCTCGCCGTGATCTTCGCCACCGGTTCCGCGTACCGCAAGCTGGGCCTCGACGACGAAGAGCGCCTCTCCGGCCGCGGTGTGTCCTGGTGCGCCACCTGCGACGGCTTCTTCTTCAAGGAGAAGACCATCGCCGTCATCGGCGGCGGTGACTCCGCCATGGAAGAGGCCACCTTCCTCACCCGGTTCGCGAGCAAGGTCTACGTAGTGCACCGCAAGGACACCCTTCGGGCCTCCAAGATCATGCAGGAGCGCGCGTTCAGCAACCCCAAGATCGAATTCGTCTGGAATTCCGAAGTGGCCGGCATCACGGGCACGGATGCCGTCGACGGCCTGGTCCTGCGCAACACGATCTCCGGAGAGGAAAGCCCGCTCCCCGTCGGCGGCATCTTCGTCGCCATCGGCAACGACCCGCGCACCCACCTCGTGCACAACCAGCTCGACCTGACCCCTGAGGGCACCATCGCCGTCGCCGGCCGCACCTCGAAGACCAGCCAGACCGGCATCTTCGCGGCCGGGGACGTCATCGACCCGACCTATCGCCAGGCCGTTACGGCCGCCGCATCCGGCACCGTGGCCGCCCTCGACGCGGAACACTATCTTGCTTCCCTGCCCGCGGACCTGCTGGCCAGCGCCGGCGAGACCGTCCTCACCACGTCCACGAACTAAGGAGAAACCACATGTCTGCACGCGCCGTCACCGACGTCACCTTCGACCAGGAAGTCATCAACAACTCGAAGACCGTTCTGGTCGACTTCTGGGCGGAATGGTGCGGCCCGTGTCGCGCCGTCAGCCCGATCCTCGACCAGATCGCCAGCGAGAACGCTGACAAGCTCGACATCGTCAAGCTGAACGTCGACGACTTCCCCGCCCTGGCTGCCAAGTACCAGATCACCTCCATCCCCGCGATGAAGGTGTTCCAGAAGGGCGAGGTCGTCCAGACCGTCATCGGCGCCAAGCCCAAGGTCGCACTCGAGAAGGACCTGGCCGCGTACCTCGCGTAACAGCAACACTCTCGTCTCCCTGAGGCGCAATGCCCGCCCGGCTCACGCCGGGCGGGCATTTTTTGTGATTCCGCCCGGGCCATACCCCATACGATTGAAACCTCACCAGATCGGAAGTGACGTGCCAGGACAGCGCTCCCCCCAGACCGGTAACAATCTCGACCCGTGGTACCACCACTACGCCGATCGAGCCGCCGGGCTGCGCGCCTCCGAGGTCAGGGCGCTGTTCGCCGTGGCCTCCCGCCCCGAGGTCGTCTCGCTCGCCGGAGGCATGCCGTTCGTCGCCGCCCTGCCGCAGGAACTCGTGATCAACGCCATGGACAGCGTCATGCGACAGCAGGGTCCGGTTGCCCTGCAATATGGCTCTGGTCAGGGAGTTCCCGTGCTGAGAGAGCAGATCCTTGAGGTCATGGCGCTGGAAGGCATCCGTGCCCACGCCGACGACGTCGTCGTGACGACCGGTTCCCAGCACGCCCTGGAACTGGTCAGCAAGCTCTTCCTCGACCCGGGAGACGTCGTGCTGTCCGAGGGCCCCAGCTACGTCACCGCCATGGTCATCTTCAAGTCGTACCAGGCCGAGGTCGACCATGTGCCGATGGACGAGCACGGACTCATCCCCGAGGCCCTCCGCCAGCACATCGTGCGGCTGAAGGCGGCCGGCAAGACCATCAAGTTCCTCTATACGATCCCGAACTTCCACAATCCGGCCGGAGTGACCCTGAGCTGGGAACGCCGGGTGGAGATTCTCGAGATCGCCCGCCAGAACGACATCCTCGTGCTGGAGGACAACCCCTACGGGCTGCTGTACTTCGACCAGCCGGCACCGGATGCCATGCGCTCGCTCGAGCAGGAGGGCGTCGTCTATCTCGGCACGTTCTCCAAGACGCTCGCGCCCGGTTTCCGGGTGGGGTGGGCGCTGGCCCCGCACGCCATCCGGGAGAAGCTGGTGCTCGCCAACGAGGCCGCTGTGCTCTCGCCCAGCTCCTTCAGCCAGCTGGTCATCTCCGAGTACCTGGCCACGGCGGACTGGAAGGGCCAGATCAACACCTTCCGCGGGGTCTACCACGAACGCAAGAACGCCCTGCTGGGCGCTCTGGAGGAGTATCTGCCGGAGCTGACCTGGACCAACCCCAACGGCGGCTTCTACGTCTGGGTCACGCTGCCGGGAGGGCTCGACTCCAAGGCGATGCTGCCGCGCGCCGTCAAGGAACTCGTCGCCTACACGCCCGGAACCGCGTTCTTCGCCGACGGAGACGGACGCCAGAACATGCGTCTGTCGTTCTGCTATCCGACCCCGGGAAATATCCGGATCGGCGTGCGCCGCCTCGCCACCGTGATCAGGGACGAGCTCGACCTGCTCGAGACCTTCGCCGGCACGGGCTCGCTGGACCCCTTGCGCGAGAGCGCTCGATTCGGCTCACCGCCGCCCGAGACCGCCTAATTCTTCGACTTTCCCAGCTAGAGCAAGGAAAATACCTGATCATGAGCGATTTTTTGCCACTTGACATTGTTGTTCTCGCCGGTGGGATCTCCCACGAACGGGATGTGTCACTGCGGTCAGGGCGCCGGGTTTCCGATGCCCTGACCAGTCTGGGACACACCGTCTCGGTGCTGGACCCCCAGGCCGGGATGCTCGCCGAACTCACCCGGCGGAACCCCGATGTCATCTGGCCCGTCGTGCACGGTGCCACCGGCGAGGACGGCGCGCTTCTGGCCCTCCTGGAAACCACCGGCATCCCTCACGTCGGCTCCCAGGGCGGCCCGGCCCGCCTCGCCTGGTCGAAGCCGATTGCGAAGGAGCTTGTCCGCCGGGCCGGGTTCGCCACTCCGGATTCCATCGCCCTCTCCACCGACACCTTCCGCGACCTCGGCGCGGCGAGCGTGCTCGAGCACCTCCTGACCGCACTGCCGATCCCGCTGGTGGTCAAGCCCTCAGAGGGCGGATCCGCCCAGGGCGTCACGATCGTCGAGTCCGCAGCCGGCCTGCCGCGCGCCATGGTGGACGCGTACACCTACGCCACCGTGGCCCTGGTCGAAGAGCGGATCACCGGAACGGAACTCGCCGTCACCGTGATCGACCGCGGCCACGGTCCCGTGGCCCTGCCGGCCGTGGAGATCGTGCCCATCGACGGCGTGTACTCCTTCGAGGCCCGCTACAACGCGGGGGAGACCCTGTTCTACACTCCAGCCCGGATCCACCAGGAAATCGCCGACCGCGCCGCCGAAACCGCGGTCGCGATCCACCAACTGCTCGGCCTGCGCCACATCTCGCGGATCGACCTGATCGTCGACCCGGACGGCGTGCTCTGGTTCCTGGAAGCGAATGTGCTCCCCGGCCTGACCGAGACGTCCCTCTCGCCGCTGAGTATCGAAGCGACCGGCGAATCGCTCGGCGCCGTCTACGAGGCCCTCGCCCGGGCGGCGATCGCCGGGTCCTGACCGCGGCGACGCCGCCGAGCTCAATCGGACCGCGCGGTCCGCTGCAGTGTTTCACGTGAAACATGAGTTGCCAACCGTCTGGTCACGCCCGCCAGCTGATTCGCCTCCATTTCGACCTCCTCTGGCCCTCCTAAAGACCGTTCTGTTATCCCCAGCCGTCCCTTAGCATGCCTCCTGGTGACGCGAAAATGGTCAGAAAGACACCCCGGGTCTGGCGACCCAGGGCTTCGCGAAGAATAGTGACGCACTGTTGGGTCCCGCTCCTTCGATCAACGGAGACGGACCTGGCGCGGAGAGGGGTTCACTACGGACCCGTGGCACGTCCAAAACGCCCTGGTGGCCACCGCACCTCCCTGAACAAGGGACCGCTCAAGGACTACTCACTCTGATCACCGGCGCCCGCGCCGGGCCTGCTGCTGTCGGTGACGCTGTCGCTGATGTGACAGAGTCCCCACAGTTTCGCCACGGACAAGTCGGGCCGCGGCCATATGCAGAGCAACCGCGCCGGGGGTTTCACGTGAAACATTCCAGTCGGCCAGTTGCTCGCCCGTGGCCGAAGCGCCTCCGGCCAGGACACCGTGCACCTTGGACAACGGTGTACCCGCACCGAGCTGGACACTCTCGTATTACCGTGCCAAATGTTTCACGTGAAACATGTTCCCGCCGGGGGGGGTGGGCTAGCTGGTTCCGAAGCCGGGTTCCCCCAGAACACCGAGGATGCGGTTAAGGTCGCCAATTGTAGCGAAATCGATTGTGATCTGGCCTTTTCGAACACCGAGATGAATCTTTACCCGGGTGTCCAGGCGATCTCCGAGGTGTTCGGCGATTTCGTCCAGGTGTCCCTGCCGCCGCCCGGCGGCCGGCCTCACCGGTGCCAGCCGAGGCAGGGAGGTGGCAGCGGCCTCCGCGGCGCGAACGGAGAGGTCCTCGTTCACAATCTTGTCGGCCAGCTGGAGCATGCCCGCCAGGTCGCCGACGGAGAGGATCGCACGGGCGTGACCGGCCGTCAGGACCCCGGCCGCGACGCGCAGCTGCACGGGTTCGGGCAGTTTGAGCAGACGAATGGTGTTGGTGATCTGAGGGCGCGACCGGCCGATCTTCGACGCGAGTTCGTCCTGGGTGATGCCGAAATCCGCGAGCAGCTGCTGGTAGGCCGAGGCCTCTTCGAGCGGATTGAGCTGCGCCCGGTGCAGGTTCTCCAGCAGGGCGTCGCGCAGCATGTCGACATCCGCGGTCTCACGGATGACGGCGGGGATGGTAGCGAGGCCGGCCTCTTTGGTGGCGCGGAGGCGGCGTTCGCCCATGACCAGCTCGAACTTGCCCGGCATCTCAGCGATCGGGCGCACCACGATGGGTTGCAGCACACCGACTTCCTTGATGCTGTGTACGAGTTCGGCGAGGTCTGTCTCGTCGAAGACGCTGCGGGGCTGGTGCGCATTGGGCACAATGTCGCCCGGATCCAGGTGAGCGAGGCGCGCACCGGGGACCGGAACCAGCTCCACGTTCGCCACCGGCCGGAGTTCTTCCGAGTAGGGGAAGAACACGTCGACGGGACGGGCCTGCGTCGGGTCATCGTGGATGGGAATCAACGCGCCGATGCCACGTCCGAGGCCTGTTCTTTTCGCCATTACTGAACTTCTCCTGTTTTCGGGGCGCCCCGGCGGGCGATTTCTGCTGCTGCTTCGAGGTAGGAGAGCGATCCTGCTGAGTTGAGGTCGTAGCTGATGACACTCTGACCATAGCTGGGGGCCTCAGAAACGCGTACAGAACGCGGAATGAGGGTGCTGAGCACCTGTTCCGGGAAGTGATCGCGCACATCCTGCGCCACCTGGTTCGCTAGATTGGTGCGGCTGTCGTACATCGTCAGCAGAATCGTCGACACGGACAGGTCGGGGTTCAGGTGTTTCTCGATCAGCTCGATGTTCTTGAGCAGCTGGCTGAGACCCTCGAGTGCGTAGTACTCGCACTGGATCGGGATCAGGACCTCGCGGGCGGCGACGAATGCATTGATGGTGAGCAGGCCGAGCGACGGGGGACAGTCGATGAAGACGTAGTCGTAGGGGTCGGCCATCGACTTCAGGTGCCGCGCCAGCGCCCGGCTGAGCCTCTGCTCCCGCGCAACCAGGGAAACCAGCTCGATTTCGGCGCCGGCCAGGTGGATCGTGGCCGGGACGCAGTACAGGTTGCCGAATTCCGGACTGCTCTGAACGACCCCGGCCATCTCCACGTCATTGACGATCACGTCGTAGACACTCGGGGTGTCGGCGCGGTGTTCCACACCCAGAGCAGTCGAGGCGTTTCCCTGTGGGTCCAGGTCGATCACCAGCACACGTGCACCCTGCCGTGCCAACGCCGCGGCCAGGTTCACCGCCGTCGTCGTCTTGCCGACGCCGCCCTTTTGGTTGGAGATCGTGATGACCCGGGTGCTGTCCGGCTTCGGCAGACGTTCCGAAGCGATCAACTGCCGGCGGCGGGTCAGATCCGAGATCTCCCGGGCCAGGGGAGTGGTGTCGTCGTACCCTGCGGCGGTCTTGCTGACTTGCTGGGATTCGCCAGGATGTTTCACGTGAAACCTTTGCGTTCGACGATTGATGAGCCATCCGACGGGCGACCCGGTTGTGTCTCACCACTGAAAAACGCAGACAAGACGCAGACACCGGGGACCTAATCCACTGTAGCCCTTATGACCCTCGTCACGTCCTGCAGCACGCCCTCGCCGAGCGTGATTACCTCAACATTGCTGAGACGGTACTTGCGAACAGCCTTCGCGGCGGACTCCACCTCGGCGGTGGCGCCCGCACCCTTCATCAGGACCAGCTCACCACCGGACCGCAGCAAGGGGGCGGTCAGCGGGATCAGCGTGCGGAAGGCGCTCACCGCGCGGGCGGTCACCTGGTCCAGAGGGCGGGAGAGTCGCACCTCCTCTGCGCGGGCCCGAACGACGCTCGTGTTCGAAAGCCCGAGCGCGGCGACCTGGGAGTTCAGCCATGCCACCCGGCGCTCCATCGGTTCGATCAGAACGAAGGTCACGTCCGGTCGCGCGATCGCGAGAACCAGACCGGGCAGCCCGGCGCCGGACCCGACATCGCCGACCAGGCCCGGTCGAAGCAGGGGAGCGACAATGGCGCAGTTGAGGATGTGGCGGCTCCAGAGCCGCGGCAACTCGAGCGGCCCGATCAGGCCCAGCTCTTCGCCCTGAGCCGCCAGGTTCTCCACGAACGCTCGCGCCACCTCGATCCGGTCCCCGAACAGGACGGCCGCCGCGGCGGGCTCGACCTCAAGTGCGTCAGTCAATGTTTCACGTGAAACTAGGAAGCGGAGATGACCGTGTGGCGGTCCCGGCCCTCGCCGCTGGACTCGGACACATAGCCCGCCAGGGAGACCAGGTCGTGCACGAGCTTGCGTTCGTACGAGGACATGGGCGGCAGGGCGGCCTCGGAGGCACCGGCTTCGATGCGCTCCACCGCGCGGGCCACCAGAGACGCGAGTTCCGCCTGGCGGGCGTCGCGCGATCCACCGATGTCGAGGATCAACCGGGAGAAGGAACCGGTCTTGTTCTGCACGGCGAGCCGGGTCAGCTCCTGAAGAGCATTGACCGTGTCCGGCTTGGACAGCAACCGGAGGTTCGCCACGTCCGCGGAGTTGACGGACAGGTAGGCCCGACCGTTGCGCGCGTCGATGTCGATGTCCCCGTCGAGGTCGCAGATGTCGAGGAATTCCTCGATGTAGTCGGCGGCGATATCCCCCTCCTGCTCGAGCTGGTCGAGGCTGGGGGAGTCGTCTGCCGGGGCATCCGCGGCGATCACATCTGAGTTCTCAGTCACGTTCGTCTCTTCTTACTTCTTGGGGCCGGTTTGCTTCTTGGCACGATTCTTCGCAACCGGCTGCTGACGCTGGGGCTTCTTGGGTTCTTCAACCACGATGATCTCACCGTCGGGGGCGATCAGTTTGCCCTTGCGCGCGAGACGCTCCTCGCGGGCCTTGGCGGCCTCGCTGCCGGGCGTCGGCATGTTGCGGATGACCAGGAACTGCTGGATCATCGTCCAGATGTTGGACGTGAGCCAGTAGAACATCACGCCGAGGGGGAAGGCGACACCGGAGAAGGCGAAGACGAGGGGGAGCAGGTACAGCATGATGCGCTGCTGCTTGAACATGGGGCTCGCCTTGGTTTCCGGCGACATATTCTTCGAGACGATCTGAAGCTGGGTGATGAACTGTGACGCGGTCATCAGCACGACCATGGTGGCTGCAATGATCATGACCGTGGCGTTAAAGTCCTGACCAGACGTCATTTTGGTCCACTGGGAGGCGAACGAGTCGTGCAGTGGGGCGTTGCCGAAGAGGAGGGCGTTGCCGAAGCTCTTGGCGAGATCGCTGTTCAGTGGCCCGACGCCGGCCTGGCTCTTCTGGGCGTCGTTGAGCACCGAGAACAAGGCGAAGAAGATCGGCATCTGCAGCAGCAGCGGCAGGCAGGAGCTCAGCGGGTTCGTGCCCGTGCGCTTATACAGCTCCATGGTCTCGCGGGACATGGCCTCGCGGGAGAACTGGTCCTTCTTGCCCTTGTACTTGTCCTGGATCTTCTTGAGCTGCGGAGCAACCTCGAGCATCTTGCGCTGGCTCTTGATCTGCCGAACGAAGATCGGGATCAGGGCGGCCCGCACCACGATGACGAGGCCGACGATGGAGAGCACCCAGGTGATGCCGTCGTTGTAGCCCATCCCCATGTTGGAGAACAGCCAGTGGAAGGCGACGAGCAGAAGCTCGACGGCCCATTTCAGAGGCCAGAGAATCGTACCTAGGAGGTCCATCTTTGCGTCAGCCCTTTCCGTGGCTCGCTGCGATAACAAAACCAAACGGCGTCACGGTGTAGCGACGCTTCCGCTTGAGGGGAACGTCATCAATCCCGCCTTCGGTCCATGGATGACATCGGCCCAGCCGGAGCGCGGCTCGAGCTGAACCCACGATGAGTCCGTATTCCTGAACGGCGCCGAGTGCATACGCCGAACAGGAGGGGTAGTACCGGCAGACATCGCCGTAAAGCGGGGAGATCACGGCCCGATATGCCCGCAGGAGCAGAACCCCCGCGTTGCGGGGGAGGAGCAGCAGTGTTACCAGGACCCTGTTCACCGACGTTTACCGACTCTCTCGAATCGCGCTCGTCGGTTTGACCCTGGAACCGTTGTTGCGCTGGTATTTCTCCAGTGCCTCGGACAGTTCTGCGCGCAGGGTCGACCATTCGGCGTCGGTCGCGGAGGGCAGTGCGCGGATGACGACATCCGTTCCCGGGCGCACGGCCGACAGCAACTCGAAACTCGCGGCTTTCAGGCGGCGCCGAACCCGGTTGCGCCTGACGGCGTCACCGACGTTCTTCGCCACGATGAACCCGAACCGCACGGGGACCCCATCGGGGTTCCTGCGCAGGTAGGTCACCAGGTGTGGGCCAACGACCCGCACACCCCGGCGAACGACTGCTTTGTAGTCGTCGCCGCTGGTGATGCGATTGGCCCCCGCGAGCACGAGAGTGCTTAAGCGGAAAGTTCGATGCGACCCTTGCGACGGCGAGCACCCAGAATTGCGCGGCCGGCACGGGTCTTCATGCGAAGGCGGAAGCCGTGCACCTTGGCGCGACGGCGGTTGTTCGGCTGAAACGTTCTCTTGCTCATGGTTTTGTCTCCACGTGTTAAATCTCCGTAGGCCAAACTGAGCGGCCGGGAAAGAGTGAGGTAGCCCTCGGGCTGGGGTCAACTGATTAAAACTACGGCTTCGACCGGTGCTGGTCAAACTCGCAGTCCCTGAACAGTTGGTTTTACACACATTCTCGCCCTTTTCCGTCATCGACACGCGCACGAACTGCGAACGAATTTGGCCTCACCGTCGGTGATTGGCTACCGTGAGACAAAGTTATCCACAGGTTTTCAACAAACCCTGAGAATTCGGCCTTATTTGCACACAGGCGGTG
This sequence comes from Cryobacterium sp. TMT2-10, assembly GCF_004403075.1. Taxonomy (NCBI): domain Bacteria; kingdom Bacillati; phylum Actinomycetota; class Actinomycetes; order Micrococcales; family Microbacteriaceae; genus Cryobacterium; species Cryobacterium sp. TMT2-10. The sequence goes on from NZ_SOGW01000028.1 coordinate 57,981, forward strand.
GATAACCTTGTGGATGCTTTGGCTGGATCACGCGTTCGGAGTCGGGCACAGCCCTCGATCTCTCTCGCCGTAGAAGGCAACAATTAGAGATACGGGGAAACCATGGCCACCGAAGAACAGCCGATCGAGGAGACCTGGCGGTCAGTACTGACCAGTCTGGAATCCGATGACACCATCACACCGATGCTGTACGGCTTTCTCAATCTGGTCGAACCCAAGGGAATCGCTGCCGGCACCTTCTACCTGGAGGTGCCCAACGAATTCACGGCGAGCATGCTGAACCAGCGTATGCGCGTTCCGCTGCTCACGGCGATGGGCCAGCTCGACGAGTCCACTGCGGTCTCGACCTTCTACGTCGTGGTGAATCCTGAATTGGAACAGGAATCGATCCGACCGGTCCACGAGTCCTCGTCCGCACCCGATGTGGAGACCCCGGCAGCCCCGCAATCGGTTTTCGAGAGCACATCGCCGGAGCGACCGCACGACACCCGGCTGAATTCGAAGTACAGCTTCGACAATTTCGTGATCGGCCAGTCCAACCGTTTCGCCCATGCCGCGGCCGTCGCCGTCGCCGAAGCGCCGGCTAAGGCATACAACCCGCTGTTCGTCTACGGTTCCTCCGGACTGGGCAAGACCCACCTGTTGCACGCCATCGGCCACTACGCGATGAGCCTGTACCCCGGCATCCGTGTTCGGTACGTGAGTTCCGAGGAATTCACGAACGACTTCATCAACTCGATCGCGAACAACCGGGGCTCCGCCTTCCAGTCCCGGTACCGCAACATCGACATCCTGATGATCGATGACATCCAGTTTCTGCAGGGCAAAGCGGAAACCCAGGAAGCCTTCTTCCACACCTTCAACACCCTGCACGACCACAACAAACAGGTCGTCATCACCAGCGATCTGCCGCCCAAGCACCTCACCGGTTTCGAGGACCGCATGCGCTCACGGTTCGAGTGGGGCCTGATCACGGATGTGCAGGCGCCCGACCTCGAGACCCGGATCGCCATCCTGCGCAAAAAGGCCCAGAGCGAGAAGCTGCAGGTCCCCCACGACATCCTGGAATTCATGGCCTCCAAGGTCTCGTCGAACATCCGCGAACTGGAAGGAACACTCATCCGGGTCACGGCATTCGCCAGCCTGAACCGCACCCCTGTCGACATGGACCTCGTGCAGACCGTGCTCAAAGACCTCATCACCCTCGACGAGGACAACGTCATCGCTCCGGTGGACATCATCACGAACACGGCCGACTACTTCAAGCTCTCGGTCGACGACCTCTACGGCTCCTCCCGCTCCCAGGCCATCGCCACGGCGCGCCAGATCGCGATGTACCTGTGCCGTGAGCTGACCAACCTCTCCCTGCCCAAGATCGGCCAGCTGTTCGGCAACCGCGACCACACCACGGTCATGTACGCCAACAAGAAGATCAGCGAACTGATGAAGGAACGACGCTCGATCTACAACCAGGTCACAGAGCTCACGAACCGCATCAAGCAGAACCACCGCTACAAATAAGTCCCTTTCGACCCAGTTTTCACACCTGTGGATAAACCTGTGGAAACACTTTGCACAACTGGGTTCAACCTGTAGAAACTCGGGTCATGCCTGTGCAAACTCGCTCGGGGCCTCCGAGGGCCCACCGCCGAGGAGCGATTAACGCTCACAGGCTGCTAACAAGTCACACGGTTGTAGTTCCCAGTCAGGGAACCGTATCCACAAAGTTATCCACAGTTTCCACACTGGTTAAGAATATTAACAATTAACTTCTATCTCTCTCGATCCAACAACCTTTAGTGCCACCGCCGGTGTCACGGGGTCCCAACAAAAACACGACTACCATTGAGGCCGTATCCAGGTCTAAACCGAACAGGAGCGACTTCGTGAGATTTCAGGCCAACCGGGACGTCTTCAGTGAAGCCGTCTCCTTCGCTGTCAAGCTTCTTCCCCAGCGCACCACGTTGCCCATTTTGAGCGGCGTGCTGATCGAAGCGACCGCAACCAGCCTCATCCTCTCCTCGTTCGACTATGAGGTTTCGGCGCAGACCGAGATCGCCGCTGATGTCGAAGAAGTGGGCAAGGTACTGGTCTCCGGCCGACTCCTCGCGGACATCGCCAGCCGGATGCCGAACGCTCCGGTGCACTTTTCCACCAACGAGTCCCGCATCACGGTCAGCTGCGGCAGCGCGAGTTTCACCCTGCTGTCCATGCCGGTTGAGGAATACCCGAGCATCCCGCAGGTCAGCGCGCAGTCCGGGCTCGTTCCGGCCGAAGAATTCTCCGCCGCTGTCGCCCAGGTCGCCGTTGCCGCTTCACGCGACGACGTGACGCCGGTCATCACCGGCGTGCAGCTGCAGATCACCGAGAACAGCCTCAGCCTCGTCGCCACCGACCGTTACCGGGTCGCGGTCCGGGAGATCGACTGGGACCCGGGCAGCACCACAAGCACGGACACCATCACGGCCCTCGTGCCGGCACGCACTCTTCAGGAGGTCGGTAAGACGTTCGGCCACAGCGGCACCATTTCGATCGCCATTACGAACACGGACGACCGGGAACTGATCGCATTCACGGCCGACAAAAAGACCGTCACGTCACTGCTGATCAAGGGGAACTACCCGCCCGTGCGCCGGCTGTTCCCCGAGAACGTCGACAACTACGCGGTCATGAACACGGCAGATCTGATCGAGGCCACCCGGCGCGTCCAGCTTGTGCTCGAGCGTGAGGCCGCCCTCCGCTTCACCTTCACCGCGGACGGTCTCACCCTCGAAGCGGTCGGATCCGAGCAGGCGCAGGCCTCCGAGACGATCGACGCGATCCTCTCCGGCACCGACACCGTCGTGTCGCTGAAGCCTCAGTTTCTCCTGGACGGCCTCGGCGCCGTGCACTCGGAATTCGTTCGCATCTCGTTCACGAAGACCGAGAACCCCAACAAGCCCGGCCCCGTGCTGATCACCAGCCAGACCTCACGCGAGCAGGCCGGCGCCGACAGCTATAAGTACCTGCTCCAGCCGAACCTGCTGCTGCGCTAGGCCGATCAGCCAGCTACCACCCAGCAGCACTAGAAAACCGGCAGTAAACCGGCAGCACTTAAAGGACAACAATGCACATTGGCATCATCGGTCTCGGCAAAATGGGCGCGAATATGCGCGACCGTCTCCGTGAGCGGGGTCACGAGGTCACGGGCTACGACCGGAACGCCCAGGTGTCGGATGTGGCCGATGTAGCCCAGCTGATCGAGGCACTTCCCGCCCCCCGTCTGGTCTGGGTGATGGTGCCCGCCGGGGCCGTGACGGATGCCGTGATCACCGAGCTGTCGGGAGTCCTGACGGCCGGGGACCTGGTCATCGACGGAGGCAATTCCCGCTTCACGGACGACTTCGTCCATGCTGAACTCCTGGCCGCCAAGGGAGTGCACTACATCGACGCCGGGGTCTCGGGCGGCGTGTGGGGACTGACGAACGGTTTCGGCCTGATGGTGGGCGGTTCGGCCGAGCAGGTCGAGCGGGCCATGCCCGTCTTCGACGCACTGCGCCCGGAAGGACCACGTGAAGAGAGCTTCGTGCACGCCGGCGAGGTCGGCGCCGGTCACTACGCCAAGATGGTGCACAACGGCATCGAATATGCCCTGATGCAGTCATACGCCGAGGGCTATGAACTGTTGGAGAAGCGCGACGATTTAATCAAGGACGTTCCGGGCATCTTCAAGGCCTGGCAGCGTGGAACGGTCGTGCGGTCCTGGCTGCTCGAGCTACTGGTGAAGGCCCTGGACGAGGATCCCGAACTGCGCGAAATCGAAGGTTTCGTCGAGGACTCCGGTGAAGGCCGTTGGACGATCGAAGAAGCCATCAACAATGCCGTTCCTGTCCCCACGATCAGCGCAGCCATCTTCGCGCGGTTCGTCTCCCGACAGGACGACTCGCCGGCCATGAAGGCGGTCGCGGCGCTGCGCAGCCAATTCGGTGGTCACGCCGTCAAAAAGGCCGACTGAGACGGGTGCGGGTAACTCACCTGTCCCTGACCGACTTCCGCAACTACGCGCAGGTCGAAGTGGCGTTCACGCCCGGGCCCAACCTCATTGTGGGCCGCAACGGCCAAGGCAAGACGAACCTGGTCGAAGCCCTCGGCTTTCTGAGTACCCTGAGCTCTCACCGGGTATCGAATACGGCGGCCATGATTCGCGCCGGCCAGGATGCCGGGATCATCCGGGCGAAGCTCGAGTACAACGGGCGCGACATCCTGACCGAGGTTCAGATCAACCGGTCCGGCCAGAACCGGGCCCAGGTCAACCGGTCCGTGATCAAGACCCGGGAGCTGACACGCTATTTCTCGAGCGTGCTGTTCGCCCCGGAAGACCTCGCGCTCGTGCGCGGAGACCCGTCCGGGCGCCGGCGCTTCCTCGATCAATTGCTGGTGCTGCGCAGTCCGCGGCTCACGGGCGTCCTGGCGGACTATGACCGGGTGCTGCGCCAACGCAACACCCTGTTGAAGTCGGCCAGGGCATCCGGACTGCGCACCACGCAGCTGGGGACGCTGGAAATCTGGGACGACCGCCTGGTGTCGCTCGGTTCCGAGATCATCGACGAACGCTCCGAACTCGTTCGCCTTCTCGGCGAACCACTGGGCACGGCGTACCAGGCCGTCGCCGGTGAGAATCACGGCCCCGCACTGGTGCCCCTGCTCAGCATCACCGGGGCGGACAGCGAAGACGAAGCGGCCGGCGAAGTAACCCCGCCGCCCTCGTCCGGCACCGGGCCAGACGGATCGATCGGCACGAACACCGCGGGCACGACGGCGGATGCTTTCCGGACGGCCCTGGCCGGGCTGCGCCGTAAGGAAATCGACCGGGGGATGACCCTGGTCGGGCCGCACCGCGACGACGTGATCTTCATGCTCAATGCCCTGCCGGCCAAGGGCTATGCCAGCCACGGTGAGTCCTGGTCATTCGCGCTCGCCCTCAAGCTCGCGTCGGCCGAGTTATTGCGGCGCGATTCTGCCACGGGCGACCCGGTGCTGATCCTCGACGACGTCTTCGCCGAACTGGACCTGTCCCGCCGCCGCCGGCTGGCGGCCGCCGTCACCGGTTTCGAGCAGGTTCTGATCACCGCCGCGGTGCTCGAGGATGTTCCCGAGGAGTTGACGGCACACACGATCCACATTCACGCCGGGGCGGTCGTCGATGGCTGAGCCGAGCGAGGCATCCAGGGTCTACCTGCGATTCAAAGACGTGTTCGGCGATCCCAACGCGAAACGGATCCGCGCACGGCGGAGACCCGGCCCCGAGATCGGCTCGAGTGTTCCCTTCGGCGCGGGTCGGGACCCCCGGGGACTGGGCGACACCATTAACTCCCTCACCCTGCAGCTGGGCTGGAATTCACCGCTGGCCCAATCCGAGCTGCTGGCCTCCTGGATCGAGTTGGCCGGCGAGGAAACGTCGAAACACTCCACTCCGGCCGGAATCGACGAGGGTGTGCTGACGGTGCAGTGCGAGTCGACCGCGTGGGCGACGCAGCTGCGCATGATGCGGGTCGAAATCATGACTCAGATCGCGGTCCGTTACCCGGATGCCGGCATCGAGTCAATCCGTTTTCAGGGGCCCAACGCCCCCTCCTGGAAAAAGGGTCCCAGATCAATTCCAGGGCGCGGTCCGCGCGATACCTACGGCTAAGTAGCCAAAACAGGTCAACCCCGCGAATAAAACCTCTCAGATGCCCGTTTGTGGCCCGTACGCTTGGCCCGTTTGGTAAGCTAAAGGGTCGCCCGCGCGACGGTCAGGAGCCCAATTTCAGATGTCAGTTGAACCACAGATCGAGCCGGAGCACGGATATGGTGCCGACGATATCCAGGTTCTCGAGGGACTTGAAGCCGTTCGCAAACGACCCGGAATGTATATCGGTTCCACCGGTCCGCGCGGTCTGCACCACCTGGTCTATGAGATCGTGGACAACTCCGTCGACGAGGCCCTCGCCGGCCACTGCGACACCATCGACATCAGAATCCTGTCGGATGGCGCCGTTCGCGTCGCCGATAACGGCCGTGGCATCCCGGTCGACATCCACAAGGCGGAGGGCCGTTCCACCGTCGAGGTCGTCCTGACCGTTCTGCACGCCGGCGGCAAGTTCGGCGGCGGCGGCTACGCGGTATCCGGTGGTCTGCACGGCGTCGGCAGTTCCGTGGTCAACGCTCTGTCGTCCCGCCTCGAGGTCGAGGTGCGCCGACAGGGACACGTCTGGCGACAGAGCTTCGCCGATGGCGTGCCCAACGCCCCGCTCACGATGGACGAACCTTCCGACGAGACCGGCACGACCATCACCTTCTGGCCGAGCGCGGAAACCTTCGAGACCATCGAATTCGACTTCGAGACCCTGCGCGCGCGCTTCCAGCAGATGGGATTCCTCAACAAGGGCCTCAGCCTGACGCTCACGGACGAGCGGCCGGAGCACCTCGACGACGAGGGCAAGCCGGTCAGCCGCACGTTCCTCTACGAAAAGGGCCTCGTCGACTACGTCGAGTACCTGAACCGGGCCAAGAAGGCCGACCTCGTCAACGACGAGATCATCTCCTTCGAGTGGGAAGACCATGAGCGGAAAATGGCGCTCGAGGTGGCCATGCAGTGGACCACCGCGTACACCGAAAGCGTGCACACCTACGCGAACACGATCAACACCCACGAGGGTGGCACGCACGAAGAAGGTTTCCGAGCCGCGCTGACCACGCTCGTCAACAAGTACGCTCGGGAAAAGGGAATCCTGAAGGAAAAGGATGACAACCTCACCGGCGACGACGTGCGGGAGGGTCTGACTGCCGTCGTGTCGATCAAGCTGGCCGAGCCGCAGTTCGAGGGCCAGACAAAGACCAAGCTGGGCAACACCGAGGCGAAGTCCTTCGTGCAGAAGGTCGCCAACGACCAGCTGTCCGACTGGTTCAACCGCAACCCGAACCCGGCGCGGGAGATCATCCGCAAGGCGCTTCAGGCGTCCAACGCGCGCATGGCCGCCCGCAAGGCGCGCGAGACCGCCCGGCGCAAGGGCCTCCTCGAGGGCGGTGGCATGCCCGGCAAGCTCAAGGATTGCCAGAGCAAGGATCCGTCCCTCTCCGAGATCTTCATTGTCGAGGGTGACTCGGCCGGCGGGTCCGCCGTGCAGGGCCGTAACCCCGAATTCCAGGCCATCCTGCCGCTTCGCGGCAAGATTCTGAACGTGGAGAAGGCGCGACTCGACCGTGCCCTCGGCAACGCCGAGGTTCAGGCCATGATCACCGCGTTCGGCGCGGGCATGGGCGAAGAGTTCAACCCGGACAAGGTGCGGTACCACAAGATCGTTTTGATGGCCGACGCCGACGTCGACGGCCAGCACATCACGACCCTGCTGCTCACATTGCTGTTCCGGTATATGCGTCCCCTGATCGATCTGGGGTACGTCTATCTGGCCCAGCCGCCGCTCTACCGCCTGAAGTGGGCGAACTCGGCGCACGAGTACGTCTACTCGGACCGGGAACGCGACGCGCTGCTGGCCGATGGCGCCGCGGCCGGCAAGCGCATCCCGAAAGACAACGGCATTCAGCGCTACAAGGGCCTCGGCGAGATGGATTACAAGGAACTGTGGGAGACCACCATGGCTCCCGAGTCCCGCACGCTGTTGCAGGTCACCCTCGACGACGCTGCCGCCGCCGATGAAATCTTCTCCACCCTGATGGGCGAGGACGTCGAGTCCCGCCGTAACTTCATCCAGAAAAACGCGAAGGACGTGCGTTTCCTTGACATCTGACGACATTAACACCGGCGACACCAACACCCCGGGCGAGGGCAGCACCGAGGTCGATGCCGCGTCGCTGGCAGCAGACACCGCCGCCAAGGCCGCGCACCTCGTGCAGCACGGCAAGATCGACCAGGTCGATCTGCAGCTGGAAATGCAGCGCTCCTACCTCGACTACGCGATGAGCGTCATCGTCGGGCGCGCGCTGCCCGACGTGCGCGACGGCATGAAGCCCGTGCACCGCCGCGTCATCTACGCCATGTTCGACGGCGGCTACCGCCCGGACAAGGCCTTCTCGAAGTGCGCCCGCGTCGTCGGCGACGTGATGGGCCAGTTTCACCCGCACGGCGACTCCTCGATCTACGACGCGCTCGTGCGCCTCGTGCAGCCGTGGAGCCTGCGCTACCCGCTGGCCCTCGGCCAGGGCAATTTCGGTTCTCCCGGCAACGACGGCGCCGCAGCCCCGCGGTACACCGAAACCAAGATGGCTCCGCTCGCGCTCGAGATGGTGCGCGACATCGACGAGGACACCGTCGACTTCCAGGACAACTACGACGGCCGCACCCTCGAGCCCACCGTGCTGCCCTCGCGGTTCCCGAACCTGCTGGTGAACGGCTCGGTCGGTATCGCCGTGGGAATGGCCACCAACATCCCGCCGCACAACCTGCGCGAGGTGGCGGCCGGTGCCCTGTGGTACCTGGAGAACCCCGAGGCGACCCGGGACGAGCTGCTCGAAGCGCTGATCCAGCGCATCAAGGGCCCTGACTTCCCCACCGGCGCCCAGATCCTCGGAATCAAGGGCATCCAGGATGCCTACCGTACCGGCCGCGGATCCATCACGATGCGCGCCGTCGTCAGCATCGAGGAGCTCCAGGGCCGCACCTGCCTCGTGATCACGGAACTGCCGTACCAGGTCAACCCCGACAACCTCGCGATCAAGATCGCCGATCTGGTCAAGGACGCCAAGATCGGCGGCATCGCCGACATCCGGGACGAGACCTCCGGCCGGACCGGCCAGCGCCTCGTGATCGTTCTCAAGCGAGATGCCGTCGCCAAGGTCGTGCTGAACAACCTCTACAAGCACACCCAGCTGCAGGAGAACTTCGGCGCGAACATGCTCGCGATCGTCGACGGGGTGCCGCGCACCCTGTCCCTGGACGGTTTCATCGCCGCCTGGGTCGCTCACCAGGTCGAAGTGATCGTTCGGCGCACCCAGTTCCGCCTGAACAAGGCCGAAGCGGATGCGCACATCCTGCGCGGGTATCTCAAGGCCCTCGACGCCCTCGACGAGGTGATCGCGCTCATCCGTCGTTCTGCCACGGTCGACGACGCCCGCACCGGCCTGATGGAACTGCTCGACGTGGACAAGCTCCAGGCCGACGCCATCCTGACCATGCAGCTGCGCCGCCTGGCCGCGCTCGAACGCCAGAAGATCATCGACCAGGCCGCCGAGCTGGAACTGCTGATCGTGGAGTTCAAGTCGATCCTTGCCAGCCCGGAGCGCCAGCGCACGATCATCAGTGAGGAACTCACCGAGATCACCGACAAGTTCGGCGACGACCGGCGCACGGAGATCATGTTCGGGTTCGACGGCGACATGTCGATCGAAGATCTCATTCCCGAAGAGGAAATGGTGGTCACGGTCACCCGCGGCGGCTACATCAAGCGAACCCGCAGCGACAACTACCGCAACCAGCACCGCGGCGGCAAGGGCGTCAAGGGCGCCCAGCTGCGCGCCGATGACGTGGTGGAGCACTTCTTCGTCACGACGACGCACCACTGGCTCCTGTTCTTCACGAACACCGGGCGGGTCTACCGCGCCAAGGCTTACGAGGCCCAAGAATCCGGCCGTGACGCCAAGGGTCAGCACGTCGCCAACCTGCTCGCACTGCAGCCGGGCGAGCAGATCGCGCAGATTCTGGACATCCGTGACTACGGAGTGGCCCAGTATCTGACCCTGGCCACGCGAGACGGGCTGATCAAGAAGACCGCCCTCAGCGAGTACGACACCAACCGCACCGGCGGCATCATCGCGATCAAGCTGCGCGAAGGTGACGAACTCGTCTCCGCCCTGCTGGTCGAGGACGACTCCGACCTGCTGCTCGTGTCCCGCAAGGGCATGTCCATCCGGTTCACGGCGTCCGATGAGGCGTTGCGGCCGATGGGACGCAGCACCTCCGGCGTGATCGGCATGCACTTCCGCGGCGCCGACAGCCTGCTGGACGCATCCGTGGTCTCTGACGACGGGTATGTCTTCGTGGTGACCGAGGGCGGGTACGCCAAGCGCACCGCCGCAGACCAGTACCGCCTGCAGAACCGCGGCGGCCTGGGCATCAAGGTGGCCAAGCTCAATGACGACCGCGGTGACCTGGTCGGCTCCCTCATCGTCGAGGAGGAGGACGAGGTCCTGGTGGTACTTGCCAGCGGCAAGGTGGTACGCTCTGACGTCTCCGAGGTCCCGGCCAAGGGACGGGATACGATGGGCGTGGTCTTCGCCAAGTTTGCGGATGAAGACAGAATCATCGCCATTGCGAAGAACACTGAGCGTAATCTGGTCGCCGAAATCACCGCGGGCGACCCGGAGAGCGTCTTAGGAGAGGAAGAGCCCGTAAATGAGTAGTGTCGCCGAAAAGCTCGCCAAGAAGTCCGGACGCAAGCCGGCCACGACCAAGCAGGTCCGGCTCAAGCTCGTCTACGTCGACTTCTGGTCCGCGGTCAAGCTGTCGTTTCTGGTCGCGCTGTGCCTCGGCATCGTCACCATTGTCGCCACGTTCCTGATTTTCACCGTTCTGAACGGCACTGGAATCTTTGACAAGATCGACGCCCTGTACACGGACATCGCAGGTTCCTCCTCGGACCTGGCGAGCATCCTCTCGATCGGGAACGTCATGGGGTTCGCCTTCGTGGTGGCCATCCTGAACACCGTCGTCATCACCGCATTGGGAGCCGTGTACGCGGTTCTGTACAACCTGAGCGTGAAAATCACCGGCGGTTTGCTCGTCGGTTTCACGAACAACTAGTCTCGGGTCATCCCGATCGGGCCGATTTCCGGCTCGATTGGGATTTACCCGCCGCATCGGGTAGTCTCAAATCTGCCCAAGAGGGGGATATAGCTCAGTTGGTTAGAGCGCTTCGCTGATAACGAAGAGGTCCCAGGTTCAAATCCCGGTATCCCCACGTAGCACTGCACACATGCTTCAATTCCACTCCCCGTGATCATGCGGGGCCATAGCTCAATTGGTAGAGCGCCTGCTTTGCAAGCAGGAGGTCCGGGGTTCGATTCCCCGTGGCTCCACAGTAGAAACGCCCGGCCCCGCTTGCGGGGCCGGGCGTTCTTCATTCTGCGGCCCACTGCTGATGAACACGGTCGGGTAGGAGTCACAGCAGGCCTCACAAGCCTCAGCAGCCTCACCAGCCTCACCAGCCTCAGCAGCCTCAGCAGCCTCAGCAGCCTCAGCAGCCTCAGCAGCCCCGCAATGGCCTCCTGGTCACTCCCGGCGCCTTCCGCGCACGCTCACGAGCCTGACACGACTGTTGGCGGCTAGTCGGTTGAAACCGTGGCCTGGGGGTGGGCGCGGGTCCTGGCCCGGTTGCCGCGGCCGGCACCGCTGGCCCGGTGGGCGCGGTGGTCCTGGCCCGGTACCCAGGTGCGGGCC
>NZ_SOGW01000047.1:0-1548 GCF_004403075.1 Cryobacterium sp. TMT2-10
GGTCCAGGAAGGTCCGCCCGGCCGGGGACGCGTAGGTGAGGAACACCCCGATCTGGCAGTTTTCCACCCGCCCGGCGGTGCCCGAATACTGGCGGGCCATCCCGGCCGACGCCGTCCCCTTTTTCAGGAATCCGGTCTCGTCAATCACCAAAATCCCCTTGGGGTCGCCCAGATGCTTTTTCACGTAGCCGAACAAGGCATCGCGCACGGTATCCGGGTCCCAATCCGTGGTCGAGAGCAGCCGCTGCATCCCATCAGGGGTGCCATGGCCGGCCCGCTCGGACAAGGTCCAGGAGTTCTTCCGCTCCTCGTCCGAGAGCAGGCCGCGAATGTAACTGACCGCGTTGTTCCGCGGTTCCGAGCGTGCAAACTCGTCCCCAATCAACCCGCGGATCTCCTCGAGGCCCTGCGCCCATTCCTGGATCTCTGCCACCCAAATATCATCGCTCACTCGTCANCGATTAAAACGCCGATACAGCCAAAAATAAACGCGACTGTAGTACTAGGCGCCCTCAACGACGCCCTCAACAACGACGACGCCAGCGCGCTCACGAGGGTGATTACCGTTCCCGAGCTCACTGCTGCATAATCAGAAACACTGACCTGCACGGTGTCGAGAAACTCCACCACTCAGCGGGACGTGACCGAATCCTGCTTCATATCAGCAAAGGCCGAACAGAATATGACCCCGGAAAAGGGCAGGACCGCGACGAACAGGTAGCCCTTGCAGATCTCCCCGGTGACCATATCTGTCACCGGCAGCGTGTCGCCGGCCCAGTCCATCAGCAGTGCTCGGCCCGGATCATGGTGCAAGGTCGCCACGACGTCATGGGTGTTGACGAACTCAGTGAACAGCTCGCAGTACCGCGAGTACCCGTACTTTCGGCCCTGCTGCGCCGAGTCCAAACCCACATACATTCGCCACCCCTGCTGCAGAGTGAAGTGCTTGTTGTTCTTCATCGACTTCAAGGTCCCCGCGAAGTCAGGCTGGACGAAGGCTTCCGACACGCTCCGGCGCTTGTCGGGAAACAGTTCCGCCCACTGCTCTTCGCTCATCGCCGAGGTCGTCGCGGCGGTCAAACTCTTCGCCGCGACGGTCTTCTTCACCAACGAGATGTCCCGGCGCGAACACCCCACCAGGCCCACAATCTCGTCGTAGCTGCGCCCTCGAACACCAAAGCTGTAATGGCCTTGTAGCTCGCCATCAATGCCTCCTCCGTTAGAAATCGGCAACACCTGTTGTGCTGCCGTCCTTCCAAAGAGACCAGATGCAGATGACCGCAGTACCAACTCCGCGGAACGGCAGTACCAACAACGTGGACTACCGGTACCAACTCGGACTACTCGCCACCTATGCCCGAATTTACATCGCGGGCTGCACGACGCACCTATGCCAACGGCGTTACTCAACAACCATTCGAGACTCCGGCCGTCTTTCAACCCATGGGTCGCTGACGGCGCTCAGCGAAATTCCCCAGTCCTGCTCATCGAAGCTCCCCAGGTCGCGGGGATAGATTAGCGGAAGTTTGTGCCCGTTGTCACGCGGCG